>NZ_JADBVE010000244.1:0-33295 GCF_020245285.1 Microcystis sp. M31BS1 | reverse complement strand
TTCCAATCGGTCAACATTGAAGAAGTTTGAGCGTAGCCTACTCTTTCTTGCTTTTCGTACCAAGCTTGTGTTCGTTCGTGGAGAGCTTTGTTGTAAACTAATCTTACACAGCCCAATGTGCGCCGCAATAGCGACTCTTGTTCGGGTGTGGGGTAAAATCGGAACGAGTAGGCTTTTTCCATACCTCACGTTTTAGCATATATTTCGTAAACGATGCTCATATTTAACAGTAAAGCCGTCGTAGAACGACGGGGTTTCAGACCCAAATTTTCGATGAGCAAGACTTTGGACTTTGGGCCGAACAAATGGCCGATTTATTAGCCTCTGGTCGGTTTTCCGAGTTAGATATTGAGAATTTAGTCGAAGAGGTGCGGGATTTGTCGAAACGGGAGCGCGATCGCTTACTCGCTAGTCTCAGATTAATTTTGCATCATTTATTAAAGTGGGAGTATCAACCTCAACGGCGATCCAGGGGTTGGTTGGGAACTATTCAAGGAGAAAGAGCTAATATTAGGCTTTATTTGGACGATAGCCCCAGTTTAAGGCGATATTTAACCGATGAAAGCCTATTTAAACTCTATGCTGTTGCTTGTTGCGATGCCTTTAGAGAGACGGGATTAGAGTTTCCCCCCGTTTGTCCCTACGGTATTGAGGATATTTTAAATCGTTCTCTTCATTTGTCGGAACGATAGGCGAAAAACGATTAAAGTTGGTAAGCTTAGATAGTATCCACAGAATCTTAAGTTTATCGCCATGGTTGACCCGTTAATTGTCTGGGGGGTTACTCAAGCCGCAGGTTCGCTTGTTCGTTCAGTAATGCAAGAGTTGGCAATAGAGGGTGCAAAAGATTACGGAAAGGAATTTTTTAAAAATAGTCTAGGTAAAGTGTTACACTTACCCGAAAAAGATGTTCAAAAAGAAGCTTATGGCAAAGCAATGAAGGAGTTTTTAGAACTCTTTCAGCAACAGTTAGAAATGGCCGATCTGGAAGATGATCAAATTAAAAACTTTGAAAAACCTCTCAAGACTTTTATTAAAGATGACCAAGTTAAACCTATTTTAGGGGATGCTTTTGATATTGATTGTCAAATTCTTGATACTTTGACGTTAGCTCAATCTTGGCAAAGACTCAATTTATCGCCGTTACCTGCTAAATTTAACTGGGAAAAACTCGGTAAATTTTATTTGAGAAAAACTCAGGAAATTATTCAAAATTCTGAAAAGCTAAGAGCCGTTTTTTTAGTTAAGTTACAGAATAAAGATAGCCAAAATATTCAAGAAATAGCAGGAGTTAAAACAGATTACAATTTAGATGACTATGCCGAAGGCTTAAAAAAGGAATATGGCCATCTTAAATTAGAATCTTTAGACACAACGACTTATGAGCAAATCAAACTCTGGCGAATGTTTGTGCCGCAAAATGTGAGACGATGCAAACAATTTATTCCTCAACTTTATGAATTACCTAAAGAAGTGCTGCAGGAACTTGTAGATAGGGGAGAAATTACTCAAGCAGAACTACAACGAAAACGGCAAGAATATGTCAATGAAAAATTAGATCCTGTTTTGAATATCGTCAATTCTTCTGAATACCCAAGAACTGTAATTTTAGGTGATCCGGGTGCGGGAAAATCGAGTTTATTACAGTATTTAGCTTTAAATTGGGCTGAAAAAGAACTCAGTCAGCGTGTTTTGCTTCCCCTTCCTCTTTTGATAGAATTGCGTATTTATGCCAGAGATAAGGATGAAAAAAAGTGTAAGAATATTCTAGAATTTTTCCATCAAGGTAATCTGATTTGTCATCTCAATCAACTTGCTTTAGATGATAAGCTTAAAAAAGGTCAGGCTCTTGTGCTTTTTGATGGTTTAGATGAAGTTTTTAATCCTCAATTAAGACAAGAAATTGTCACGGATATCAAACGTTTTAGTATTCAATATCCTCAAGTGCAGATTATTGTCACTTCTCGCTGGTTAGGATATAAAGCAGAAGAATTAAATCATGCTGGTTTTGAACATTTTATGATCCAAGATTTAGATAAAGATCAGATTGAAGATTTTATCAAACGTTGGCATGATTTAGCTTTTGAAAATCGAGATGATAAAACCCAAAAACAAGAACGTTTACAAAAGGCAATTAAGGAGTCAAAAGCGATTCGAGAATTAGCAGGAAATCCTTTATTATTAACGATGATGGCTATTCTAAATCGAACTCAAGAATTACCAAGAGATCGCTCAAAACTTTATGAAAAAGCGTCAGAGGTGTTATTACATCAATGGGATTTTGAAACCAAGGAAGGATTAATTGATCCTGAACTGAAAAAATATCTTTATAATATTGATCTACGAGATAAAAGGGACATTCTGCGTTTAGTCGCAAGTGCCATGCAAGCAGGGGAAAAAGGGTTAGATGCTAATTTAATCTATAAGGAAGAATTAGAAAATATTTTGACTCAATATCTTGAAGGAACGGGAATTAACAAACGAGATGCTAGTGATCTGACTGATTTAATTATCAAACAACTGCGCTATCGTAATTTTATTCTTTGTTCTTTAGGTGGCAATGCTTTTGCTTTTGTTCATCGAACTTTTTTAGAATACTTTTGTGCTTGCGAGTTTTATGAAAGATTTAAAAACCGAGGATTCCCAGACGGAATTACTCTTGAGGAATTGAAAACCAAAGTATTTGGAGAACATTATTCAGATCCTGTTTGGAAAGAAGTTTTATGTTTATTGATGGGGATGCTAAGTGCAGAATTTCCCAAAGAAGTTGCTGAAGAATTAATTAACTATCTCCTTGATATGGAGGAAACATATAAAAAAATTTCTCATCTTTTTTTGGCAGCAGATTGTTATGGAGAATTGCGAAACCAGTCTATTTATGTTGAACTAAGTCAGCGATTGTTAGATAGTCTTCAATCCTTAACGTCTTATAGGTATGCTGGTAATTATTTTAAGGAAATAATAATTGCTAAAATCGGAAATATCTGGCAAAATGATCGGACAGGATGGAGTGTTCTTCAAGCCATAGCAGTTGAGCAAAATTACCGGAATTGCGAAAGAAAAGCTGTTAATCAATTATCTAGAATTGCTAAAATTCATTCTGAGGCGTTAGTTTATCTACAGGAAGTTGCTAGACAAGGTGAATCAGCGGCAGGTATAGCAGGTCAAGCTTTAGCCAATTATTGGCGAGATAATCCGCAAACTTTACCCATTATTCAACAACTAGCTAATAAGGGTGAATCAGAAGCAATTGAAGCTTTAGTAATTCATTGGCGAGATCACCATCAAACTTTACCCATTATTCAACAACAAGCGAATAAAAGTCAATGGAAAGCAATTGAAGTTTTAGCCAATTATTGGCGAGATAATCCTCAAACTTTACCCATTATTCAACAACTAGCTAATAAGGGTGAATCAGAAGCAATTGAAGCTTTAGCAAACCATTGGCGAGATGATCCTGAAACTTTACCCATTATTCAACAACAAGCTCATAAGGGTAAATCAGAAGCAATTAAAGCTTTAGTAACCCATTGGCGAGATAATCCGCAAACTTTACCCATTATTCAACAACAAGCTAACAAGGGTCAATCAAAAGCAATTCAAGCTTTAGCAAACCATTGGCGAGATAATCCTCAAACTTTACCCATTATTCAACAACAAGCTAATAAGGGTGAATCAGAAGCAATTGTAGCTTTAGTAACCCATTGGCGAGATAATCCTCAAACTTTACCCATTATTCAACAACTAGCTAATAAGGCTGAAGGGGAAATTATTGGATTTTTGACGGCATTAGGTAGAATAACAAATGACTCGGAAATAGGAGCAATTATCGAAACCATATTAGCTAGAACGGATGTAGATGCTAAAATCAAAGAAGGTTTTCAAGAATTTCTTTACTATAGTAATTTCAGAGATTGGAGAAATCCCGATTAAGATAGTCAGAACAAAAGAGAGTGGGATAGTCAGAACAAAAGAAGCACTGGCGGTTATTTTTCTACTTTAACAACTAAAATAACTGATCCTGAAATTTTAGTAAAATCTTTGCAGGATTTAGGAATAATAGTTAAACGTGAAGCAGATGTTCGTGGTTTTAACGGTCAAAGAGTTAGAGCAGATATTGTTGCTGTGCTAGAGGGAGATTATGATCTAGGTTGGAATCTTAATACCGACGGAAGTTTTGACTTAATTGCTGATTTATCGGGAGTTGCTAAAAAACATGATCAAACTGAATTGATTAAGAGTATCAATGCAAAATATGCTGTTAATAAAACCCTTAAAGAAATTAAAGAGAGAGGTTTAAATAAGCGCAATCTCTAATCTGCTAATTTTGTAGGGTGCGTGTTTGCGGCTACTAATTCTGTTAAAAAACTCAAATTAACAATCCGCACCCCACGCAGCAAATTTATTATTAAATTGGTGCATTATGCTTTCGCACTTTACACCCTAAGAGTGGTAAGTAGTCGTGCAAAATAAATTTCCTGGTGAAGAAATGCAAAAGGCAAGAGGCAAGAGGCAAAGGGGGGGTTAGATATGTGTAATTAATTTTGCCTAGGTACTTACGAAGTTGAAGGGTGATCGTTCTTGTCGGTGGGGTGGAGTGCGATCTCTGTCATCGAATAAGATATAATTGGGAAGGTCAAAATAATTAAAGCATTATGAGTTACCAAAACATTATTACCATTGAACCAGGAAAACGAAGCGGAAAACCCTGCATTCGAGGAATGCGTATAACTGTGTACGATATTCTAGAATATTTAGCAGCAGGAATGACAGAAGCAGAAATTCTTGAGGATTTTTCAGAATTAACTTCCGAGGATATCAAAGCTTGTTTGGCTTTTGCTGCTGATCGAGAGAAAAAATTATTTATCACCTCTTTATGAAACTGTTATTAGATGAAAATTTGTCAGATCGGATTATTGATAAAATAATTGATTTATATGCTGATTCTCAGCACGTCAAGACTTTAGGACTGATCAATACTGATGATGCACTTATCTGGGAATTTGCCAAATTCAACGATTTTGTAATTGTCTCTAAAGACTCCGATTTTCATCAGCGCAGTCTATTATATGGTCATCCACCAAAATTTATCTATCTTCGTATTGGTAATAGTCCCACTTCAAAAATTATCGAAATTTTAAGAGGTTATTTTTTAATTATTGTTGAATTTTTTGATAGTGAAACAGAAAGTCTGTTGATATTAGGTTGAGTGCGATCGCATCATTTTGCGATCGCCTAATCTTGTAGGGTGCGTTAGGCGGTTACTAATTTTGATGAAAAACCAAAATTAACAATCCGCACCCCACGCACCAACTTTGTCATTAAATTGGTGCGTTACTGCGATTAATTTTCTAACTGGATTGACCTAAGGAAACCCAACACACAATTAGATAGAGTTTGCCGAAAAAGCTTTTCGTGGGGTTAGGAGTCGGTCTTCAGTATCCAGTATTCAGTGATTCAGATGCGGGTTTTCAGTTCACTGTTCACAGCAAAATACTCCCCAATCCCCCACTTCCCCAATCCCCCACTTCCCCAATCCCCCACTTCCCCAATCCCCCACTTCCCCACTTCCCCAATCCCCCACTTCCCCAATCCCCCACTTCCCTATCCCTTTTAAACAGGATTTAGTATTAGCCTGTATCAGCATTTCTGATTCTATAGTTAAGTTTGGCTAATAACAGCTTATTTTTAGTTGCTTGTCAAGCCCCTATTATAATTTTTAATCTCTGATCCTTAGTCCGATTTAACATTAATATTAAAAATCTAGTTTTTTGTAGCGAAGACAACAGTTTTATTAATCATTATCTGCATTTATAGAGGGAAATCGAGGGAGGCTGATAATCCCTGAAAGCCTTGTCAATACTAGCGTTATTACCTCTCGAAATTTCACTAATTCCCCAAGTTTTCCTAATCTTGCCCCCCTCTAGGAGACAAAAAATTAAAAACTTCCCATCTTAACTTGGTTTTTAGCGCAAGTCAACCCTTTATTTAAATTTTTGATTCTCTTGCCCGATAACGATATAAATTCTCGTAATGACCAACCGATTTTCCGTGATACGGTTGAACAGAACGCAACCAAGTTAGCTTTGCAAGCAAAAAGGAATGTTAGCAAATTCCTTCAGCTTTGCATTGGGAACTTGCTAACGAGCAATAAGAAAGTCTATGAATAAACAACTGATCAACAAACTACAAGCTGTAACTGCCCTTACCGTAGTGGGGACTACAGCCTCGATAATTTGTTCCCAGACAGCAGGACACAGCAACAGCCTGACGGATATTAGCGTAGGTCGTCAAACTGTTATCGAGTCAACTACTCAAACCTTTCTGTCCGCTTTTTCTAATAGTCGAACATTCGATTCAGATATTAAAGTATCACGTTCGGTTCAAGATAATGCTAACGAAATTCTTAAAACTTTGGAGTCCCTAGTGGACAAAGAAAATACCGTCCCAGCAAGCGTTACACCCCGAACCCAAGAGGCCATTCCTTCGACGATACAACCCCAATCACAACCCAATCAAGTCAAACCAGTCCCGGCCAGCAATCCTACCTCAGTGACACCGCCAGAGAAGCCGAAAACAACCCAAGGGACAAAAACCAGCAGTCGCCCCCGTAAACGGGGAATGGCCTCTTGGTATGGTTCCGGTTTCCACGGTCGTCGCACCGCTAGTGGTGAGACTTTTAACTCTAGTGGTTTAACTGCCGCCCATCGCTATCTACCCTTCGGCACCAAGGTTAGGGTAACTAATCTGCGTAATGGGCGCTCGGTGGTGGTGCGAATTAATGATCGCGGTCCGTTTAGCGGTGGTCGCGTCATCGACCTCTCCAGAGGTGCGGCAGCGATTATCGGTGTCTTCCAGTCGGGAGTTGCCCCAGTGGTCTTGGAAGTTTTAGGCAGATAATCAGTAAACAGTTATCAGTAAACAGTTATCAGTGAAAAGACAGCACTGTTAATCTGCTTCTGGGAAAATCTAGTACAAATGCTCAGGCTTCCTCCTTATCCCTGACTTGAAAGAGGGTGTAGGGTGTGGGGTGTAGGGAAGGAAACCTCTTTCATCTCTGGTGGTGAAAATTTTTTCATCGGGACTGACTAAAAACTCACATCTGATCAGTGATAACTGATAACTGATAACTGATAACTGATAACTGATAACTGATAACTGATAACTGATAACTGATAACTGCTATAGTGATCCTATTGGGATTTGACGGGGTTTATGTTAGAAATTAACGATTTATCGGTTAATTATGGCGGAATAAAGGCATTACAGCAGGTTAGTTTAAGGGTAGAAACGGGGGAAATTGTCACCCTGATTGGAGCGAACGGAGCAGGAAAAACGACGACTCTAAAGACGATATCTCGGCTTTTAACAGCAAAGACGGGGCGAATAATCTATCAGGGTCAAGATATTACCCATTTACCGCCCCATGAAATCGTTAAACGGGGAATTGCCCATAGTCCAGAAGGGAGAAGAATCTTAGCTCGTCAAACAGTCTTGACAAATTTGCAGTTAGGTGCTTATACGAGAAGCGATCGCCTAGGAGTAAAAAGTGATATCGAAGAGCAGTGGCAACTGTTTCCCCGACTATCGGAGCGCCGAGAGCAGTTAGCGGGAACCCTAAGCGGTGGGGAACAGCAGATGCTGGCGATCGCCAGAGCTTTAATGAGTCGTCCCAAGTTATTGTTACTAGACGAACCCAGTTTAGGACTAGCGCCGCAGATAGTGCGAGAAATCTTCAGTATTATCCGTAAATTAAATGAATCGGGAGTAACTATCCTGTTAGTGGAACAAAACGCCCATTTAGCCCTAGAAACTGCCAATCGCGGCTATGTTTTGGCAGCGGGACGCTTGACTATTGCGGGAGAAGCTGGGGATTTACTCAAGGATGAGCGAGTCAAACAAGCTTATTTGGGCTGATCAATCACAGTGCGGTGATCATTGAAGAAAATCTATAGTAAAACTTGGTAAAAAATATTAACAAAATTTTACAAAGTCGCATAGAATGAACACATAACGAAATAGGTATTTTTTCTTACTGCCATGCTAACGGCTAACTTCCCCTGGCTCACTGCCATCATTTTGCTCCCCTTGCTTGCCTCCTTCCTAATCCCTGTAATCCCCGACAAGGAAGGAAAAACTGTTCGTTGGTTCGCTCTTGGAGTCGGACTAGCAGACTTTATATTAATGTGTTACGTCTTTTTACAAAAATATGATTTAAGCAACCCCAACCTACAATTAGTGGAAAAAATCGATTGGGTTCCCCAAATAGGTTTAAGTTGGGCGGTGTCGGTGGATGGTATATCGGCACCGTTAGTTTTATTAGCAGGATTGGTGACAACCCTTTCTATCTTGGCCGCATGGCAAGTGGACCGTAAACCCCGTTTATTCTACTTCCTGATGCTGTTGCTCTACGCCGCTCAGATTGGTGTTTTCGTCGCCCAAGACTTATTATTATTCTTTTTAATGTGGGAAATCGAGTTAATTCCCGTTTATCTACTCGTTTCCATCTGGGGTGGTCAAAAACGTCGTTATGCCGCCACTAAATTCTTACTCTACACCGCCGCCGCTTCTATCTTCATCCTCGTTGCCGGTCTAGCCATGGCCCTTTACGGTGGTGGTGCGATGACCTTTGATATGGCGGAATTAGGATTTAAAGATTATCCCCTCGCTTTAGAATTAGTCCTTTACGCTGGTTTATTAATCGCTTTCGGGGTCAAACTCGCCATCTTCCCCCTCCATACTTGGCTCCCCGATGCTCACGGTGAAGCTTCTGCACCTGTATCGATGATTCTCGCTGGTGTTCTCCTCAAAATGGGTGGTTACGGTTTAATCCGCCTTAATATGGGGCTTCTACCCGATGCACACATCTACTTTGCTCCGATTCTAGCGATTCTCGGTGTCGTCAATATTATCTACGGTGCTTTCGCTTCCTTCGGTCAACAAAACATGAAACGCCGTCTCGCTTATTCCTCGGTTTCACACATGGGATTCGTCCTTTTAGGGATTGCTTCCTTTACCGATGTGGGTATTAGCGGTGCTATGTTACAAATGCTCTCCCATGGTTTAATTGCCGCCGTCTTATTCTTCCTTGCTGGTGTCACCTATGACCGCACCCATACCTTAGCTTTAAACGAGATGGGTGGGATTGCCCAAGCGATGCCGAAAGTCTTCGCTCTCTTTACTGCCGGCGCCATGGCTTCCCTCGCGTTACCCGGAATGAGCGGTTTTGCCAGTGAAATTACTGTATTCATCGGTGTCACTAGCAGTGACGTTTATAGCCAAACCTTCCGGGTTGTGACTGTCTTCCTCGCTTCCGTTGGTTTAATCCTCACCCCGATTTATCTACTCTCCATGCTCCGTCAAGTTTTCTACGGAGATGGTTCTTCCTGCGATATTACTAACATTCTCCCCAACAAAAGTAACGAACAGGCAGTTTGTTTTGGTACTAGCTGTGTCCTCCCTCATGAATCAGAATATAGTGACGCTAAACCCAGAGAAATCTTTATCGCTGTCTCTTTCCTCGCTTTGATTGTCGCTATCGGTTTCTATCCCCAACTGGCTACCCGTATCTACGATGTGAAAACGGTGGCAGTTAACTCGGAAGTGCGTCAAGCTTACACAGAAATCGCCGCTACTCGTCAAAATATCTACGCTGAAACTCAACTGGACGTAAGCGCCAAAGTTGCCAGCATCCTCCAATAAATTGGCAAGTCTAAAGTGAATAGGTTATCAGGAGTAGAAATTCTGCTCCTGATTTTTTTTCGAGGAGATAATACTAAATCCTGTTTAAAAGGTATAGGAGAGTGGGGAGCGCCGGAGCGCCGGAGCGGGGAGAAACAATCCATAACTTGGGAGTTAATCACACTATTAAAAACGGATTTAGTATAACTTCTGCTGATCACCAGAAGTGAGAGAAAGTCACAAATATGAGATACACCCGATTGATAGTGAACACTCATTATATATTAATAAACATAAATAAATATGAAGTAATTTAAGTTTCAAGAAGAATGAACCCGATCTTTTTTACGATGGGGGTAAAAGTGATTTTCAATTTCTCAGGTTGAAAGATGAATCCAGATTAAGCTATCTCAACGATAAGAGGACAAGCCAATGTTTGAAGATTTTACCTATATTACCGATGAGGCTTTTTTAGAGAATTATTGGTGGGAAGAAAAAGTTATCTGTCCCCACTGCCAGGGCAAAGAAAGAATCTATCTAGAGACGGAGAATGAATCCGTCCCCTGTAAATTCTGTGAGGGTAAAGGCATTATTAAACGAAAACAAGAGGAAACTAACTATTCCTAAAAATCTGTAAAATTAGATACCATACATTAAAAATATTCTTGAGTTAAAACCTCTGGCTGACATTGTTTAATTTCGCTGTTAATTCCCAGGGCAGATTCCGATTGGAGGTCTTCGATATAACCGGATTGATAGGATAAAGCTTCAGAAAAACTCTCGAAAGGACCGAAATAATAGAGACATTTCGGCTGACTGGTGGTGATCTCTATCCACCAGGGTTGAGGTGGCAAACTAGGCTTAATCTGGGCAGTTTCTGGGTCAAGAGGCCTTATACTGAGAATCTTGGCACCTTGGCGCAGGAGGCGCTGTGTTTCTTGACTCATGCGGCTTTTAGGTACTCGCAGGACTGTCCGGGAGAAGCGTTGAGGCAAAGAGCCAGAAGAACCGGAAAAAACAACTTCATAGAGAAATATTTGATTCTCTCCCTGATTATTAGCCTCTAGCATACAGAAAAGATTCTCTTTTGGGGGTAAGGGTTAAAAAAACAGACGCTACTTTGAGCAGATGACTCAAGCAAAATCATCTCCTAACAGAGTAGCGCATCTTGATACGATAGCATAGAGCGGCAAAAAGTTAGGTTTTGACCTACTCTCCCCTCACAGCATAGCTTGACGAGAGATTCTTCAACAAGAAGAACCCGATAGAGTTCTTTATGATGCTGTAGCTGGATATATGGCCGTTATCTTAATGGTGAGGTACAAAGTTTTTGTTTTTTGGAGTCGGTGGTCGATGCCAAATCCTCTTATACTTCATCTTTATGAGAAACCCTGTCAATAGGGTTTGCGGCAAAAAGTTTTTCCTAGGGGTAGGGTGTGGGGTGTAGGGTGTAGGGGTTTCCCCATTTTTGAATTGGCGAATTACCTAATTTTCAGGGAAAAAGTCCCTAAATTTTCCCACCGAACAATCCAATGGCTGGCACTTTTTGATTTCAAAAAGACCAAAAGATATTAGCCAAAAAGGTTTTTATATTTATGCAGCAGTCTCTCAATAATATTGACAACAAATAGAGTTTTTAAACAAATATGCAGCCACCAAAATTAAGCTTAGGAACCAGATTATTTTTATCCCATCTCCTCGTTATGGTGGTGGGATTGAGTAGCTTTATTATCATTGCTAAATTATCTTCTCCGCGAATGTTTGTTTTGCGTTTAGAACAGTTAGAAAGGCAGGGATTTTTTACCGTGCGATCAGCGAGAACTTTCTTGGTTAGGGGTTTTGAGACAGCTTGGGATAGTAGTGCTGTTTGGTCATTCATTGCCGGAGGAAGCGCAGCTGGTTATCTAAGTTTTTTGGTTTCTCAACGCATTATGAAACCGGTAAAACAAATGAAACAAATCACTAAAAATTTTGCTGAAGGGGATTTATCGGCGCGAGTTCCAGAAAGCGAAATCCCCGAATTAAATCAATTAGCCATCAGTTTTAATCAGATGGCGATTAGTTTAGCCGATGTGGAAAAAAGGCGCCGGGAATTAATCGGTGATCTTACCCACGAATTACGCACACCCTTAACCGTGGTACGGGGATATTTAGAAGAATTAGCCGATGGTGCGATCAAACCTAATCCAGAACTTTATCAGAAATTAGTGAAAGAAACCCGCAGGTTAGAACGTTTAACCCACGATCTACAGGAGATATCGCAAGCGGAATCTGGTTATCTCTCGATTAAACTGCAACCTGTTAATTTATTACCTTTGTTAAATTCTCTCATCGAAAAATTTGCCGATCAATTATTAGAAGATGGACCGACTTTACAGTTAGATTGTCCCCCCAATTTACCAGCTGTCATGGCCGATCCCGATCGCCTGGAACAAATCTTAGTTAATCTGCTCGGTAATGCCATTCGTTACACTGATAATGGTGCAATTACCCTGCAAGTGACAAGGGACAAAAACCACCTACAAATTGCCGTTATCGATACGGGAATCGGCATCGCAGCCGAGGATTTACCCTTTATTTTCGAGCGCTTTTGGCGGGCCGATCGTTCTCGTTCCCGTTATTCTGGGGGTAGTGGTATTGGTTTAGCGATTACCCGTCGTTTAGTGGAATTACACCAAAGTCAAATCGAGGTGGAAAGTCAATTAGGTAAAGGCAGCACTTTCCGTTTTTCCCTAGCAATATCGGCCAATTGAGAGATGGGGAAGTGGGGAAGTGGGGAACTGGGGAACTGGGGAAGTGGAGCATTTGGCTGAAATTTCCCTAAACCCCTAAATCCCTATCACCCTATCACCCTATCTCCCGACTCCTGACTCGGAGACTCGGAGACTCCTGATAACTGATTAAATGCCGTGACTTTTGCCGATTACCCAATGACGACGGAAGAAGCGAGCGAGCGAAGTTTCTTCTAAGGATAAGTAAATCGGTCTTCCGTGGGGACAGGTGCGGGGATTACGGGTATTTTGCCAATCATCGAGTAAATTCTGCATTTCTTCTAAACTCAAAGCTGTACCGTTGCGGATAGCACTCCGGCAAGCGGTAGCCACCTGAGCGGTTTGTAAATCCCCCCCTAAACTTAATTCTAGTAAAGCATCAGCCCGATCCTCCCGTTCTTTTAGTAGAACAGGAATACTACGAATTGCCCAAGAGCGATCGCCAAAACTAGCAACTTCTAATCCTAAACGTTGTAATTGTTCGATTTGTCGAGTAGTTAACTGATTTAAGATGATCGGAGTATCTAACGGCACGATTTCCCAGTTATCCTCTAAACGTTCGTACAAAACCCGCTCATGGGCAATATGTTGTTCGACTAACCATAATCCGTGAGGATGTTCGGCAACTATGTAAGTTTGGTGAATTTGGGCTACTGCCTTTAATTCCAGCCGATTTTTCGGGGATTTCTCCCCTATTGTATAGGTGCTTTTTTCTTCGGCAGCCTTGAGAATTTGACTGACGCGCTGATTTTGCGCTTTTTCGGGTATATGTTCGGGATTTAGTCCTAACGCCTTGTCTATGGCTGAAATTATCTGTTCTTGCCAAAAAATGAGGTTATGCAGGTATATTTCCGCTTTGGCTGGGTGACGATTCCAATCGATCGAACGAGGGTTAAGATGTAGATGGAGAAAGCAAACGGGATAGCGATCTTTAGGGACTGTGCGAGCGAAAGCTTCAAATGTTGCCTGTTCTAACTCCGATGAGCGCACCATTCGCCCATTAACAGCAATTCTAACCCAATCTGGTTGATGGCGAGAAATGCGATCGGGCAAACCAATGACTAATTCAATTTGAGCAGATTCTGCGTCAGGAGTCGTCAAGTCAAGTTTTAGCGATGCTAAATCGTTAAAATGCAGAGATTTAACTAATTGCGGTAATATTTGACTGGCATCCTTACCCGGACTAATGCGTAACCAATCTTGATGATCTTGGAAAACCTGCCAAGTAATTTGGGGATGACAGAGAGCAAAATTATGAATTAAAGTCTGTATATCCTTTAATTGTTTGTTAATTGACGGTAAAGCTTGACGACGCACAGGAAAGTTACCAAAGAGATTCTCTACCGTCACGATAGTGCCGATAGCTATAGGAATCGTTTCTAAATTATCCGGCTCGCCTTGGTGATTGTAAAGACAATAACAACCCAAATCATCGTCATGGCGACTGGCAACCCGCAGATGCGCCACCTGTGCGATACTGTGCAAAGCTTCACCACGGAATCCGAGACTGGTAATCTGCCAAAGATCGTCCCGTTGGCGGATTTTGCTGGTACTGTGGGCATAGCTACACAGTTGCAAATCTTCTCTAGACATTCCCCTGCCGTTATCCGATACTTGTATTCGCCAGTTTTGGGGAAATATATCGATGGTAATCCTATCTGCCCCCGCATCAATGGCATTTTCGACTAATTCTCGCACCACAGCGCCTAAAGAGTCGATTACCTCTCCTGCGGCAATTAAATCGATTACGTCTTGGGGTAAAACTTGTATGGGCAAAGTCATCAATTAATGGTTTTAGCCAAGGGCAAACTCGGTATATTGTCGCACAGGGGGCCCATGGTAAGCTAAAACGATGTCTTGTTTGGGGACTCCCCTAGCTACCAATTTATCGCCAATCGCTGCTACCGTGCCGTCCTGCTGCACCCAGATTTTATTGTTAATAATATCAACGGCAATTATACAGCCCTAAATGCGCGCGCTGCTGTCCCCGTAACCGAATCAAAAACTGTTTCAGTTTTGACGGGATCACTAGGCTCTCTCAGTAGGGAATCTGATTTTTGCCAATTACTGTTTGAAAGAGTCCCCGACCGAGAAAATATTGATAGAGTATTGATTAGGAGACTGGCAAAAATTCAACTATAAGAGGATTGTCACTGATGACAGCAGTTACCGAGAATGATCTGAAAAGGTTAGAAGATTTAATCGTTAGCGGACAGAAAGCGATCGAGTCCCGACTGACAGTGATCGAGTCCCGACTGACAAACCTAGAAAATGGACAGAAGGCGATCGAGAACAGTCTAGGAGAAATTAAAGGAGATATTAAGGCCTTAGATGCCAAAGTTATGGGACTAGAAAAGCGGGTTGACGATCTTAACGCACGAGTCAACATTACGACCATTGGATTCCTTAGCATTGTCGGCATTTTGGTGACAGGAATGCTGACTATTGCAGCAAAACAGTCTTTTTCCCCTAGTCCCTAGAATGATACTAAATCCTGTGTAAAAGGTATAGGAGAGTAGGTGAGTGCCAAAGCACTGGAGCGGGGAAAAACAATCGATAACTTGGCAGTTAATCATACTATTAAAAACGGATTTGGTGTAAGACGGCCTAAATAAGTCGATATATGGTTCTGCTCGCTGTCTATGCCGGGGAGAAATCCCTCTGGCATTTCTCTAGTGCGAAATCTGGGCTAAAAATTGGCCCCGTCAGGAAATCTTGATGTTAAATTCCCCAAAAATTGCGCTAGGATCGGCTTCATAGCACAGGAAAGGCGATCAAGTGGGATAACCGATCCTGTGGTTTGAGAAGGTGACTGTATAATTGTTAGAGTATCAATAGATCAATTCCAGAGGAATCATGAGCAATATCCAGGATAAAATTCAAGAAGAGCTAGAAAATGCCAGAGCCGTCTGTAGTATAGAAGGTTCCACCTCTGGTGAATGTGCCGCCGCTTGGGATGCGGTGGAAGAATTACAAGCAGAAGCTGCTCACCAACGTCAAGACCATCCCCAAAAAACCTACTTTGAAAAGTATTGTGCTGATAATCCCGATGCCGCCGAGTGTCGCCTTTATGAAGATTAATCCAGTCAGGCAGCAGTTTTTTCTCTCCTCACAGTAGAATCCTAGCTTTAGGGCGATCTCAACTATAAAGAGATCGCCTCTCGTTTTTTGGTTTGTTGGTCAAGCTGTGACCGATTTTGGCTCCCGCGTCGGAAGACAGTAAAATGTTGACAGTGTAATTGTCTAAATAATTTATGAATCAACTTTGGTTTCGTCCTCTCGTTTGGATAGATTATCGTTTAGCCGTCCTATTTACGGTGATTATTCCGGCAATTTTGTTAATTTGGTCTTTATTTGCAAAAATCGAATCATTACAAAAATTGTTGATTATCTATTGGCGAGTGGCTAGTCTTTTGTTAATTACCGTATATTTAATGATCGCTTCCTGGCCGATTGGTTTTGTCACCAGTTTTTTAGCTAAGATTTTAATCCCGATTTCCCTCTGGTTTTGGGTGGATATTAACGATGAAATTAAAGATTTACCCGCCAGTCCGATTAAATTTGTCACCACTGCTTGGCGTTGGGCAGTAACGATTTATTGTCCTTTGGGCGCAATTTCTACCTTACCTTTTCTCTCCTGTGCTATGTCAGGGGAATTGCTAAATTCTCCCTATTGTCAGGTTTGGCAGGAAGCACCCTGGCAGTTTCGCGAGATTTTTCATTCAGAAGCTACCGCTAATGTTTTGGGCTTTTTTGGTTTAGTTGGCCTCTCTTTTTATACTCTCTATTTTGCCCATTTTCTTCTTATTCGCCTTGGCAAACAGGGACGTTCAGCTTTACAACAGTAAGTTTTTAGCTATCGATGATTAGCCATTTTTCTATGAATATTGGTCAACAACTCGAACAATACACCCTCAAAAATCCCCACGAGGTTTTATTAGTGACTATTGCTGTGGATGGGGAGGAGGAAGAAATCTCTATTTTTAAAGGTTTTTCTAGTTCCCTTACCCGCAGCACTCCCTACGATCCCGATATTCCGATCATTCCTGAAACTGCTAGAATTATTAAGATAGATCGTCTTGCTAGTCCCTATCATCCCCTTAAACCTCGCTACATTCAAGAAAATCTTACCTTAGAGGAAATGCAGTCTTTACTGATTAATTAAACCAGTAATTTTACTTAGATAACATCAGCACTCATCTCGATGGATTTAACAGCTTTTATTTACCATCCATAAACTTTGTCTATCTAGACAAGAGGTAAATTTTGCGGCCTTTTAGTGGTAAGATTACCGGGGAATGATAATCTCTGCCAGTATTCAAGCTGTCAAAGTGGATTTCATCCTCGGTATCGATCGAGAACAATCAAAAAACTGGAGAATAATCTGGAGAATCTATGCAACTTAAACAATCTAACCAAGAACTGTTACAAATTGAGTATTTAGCCACCGGTGCCACGGGACAAAACATGGTTAAAGATGATGGCAAAGATGTGATTGAAGGATTAACTAAAACCCCCAAAAGTTTACCATCTAAATATTTTTATGATCGGCAAGGTTCACAACTTTTTGAAGAAATCTGTCAATTGCTAGAATACTATCCCACTAGGACAGAAGCGGCTATTCTCCAAGAATATGCTCAAGAAATTGTCGCCTATACAGGGGCCTGCGAATTGGTCGAATTAGGTAGTGGTAGTTCCACTAAAACTCGTCTGTTGTTGGACGCTTATTATCAGCAGCAAAAATCCTCTAAATATGTACCTATCGATGTTAGTGAAACTATTCTCAAAGCTAGTGCCATAGAATTACAAAAAGAATATCCTAATTTACAAATTCAGGGTTTAATTGGAACCTATGAACAGGCCTTAGCCTACTATAAAAATGCTTCTGATAATACCAGAATGATTTTTTTCTTGGGAAGTTCGATCGGTAATTTTTCTGCGGCTGAATGTGATAATTTTTTAGAAGAAATTGCCACTGTCTTAAAAGCTGGAGATTATTTTTTATTAGGGATTGATCTGCAAAAACCATCAGCAATTTTAGAAGCAGCTTATAATGATGCCCAAGGGGTGACAGCCGCTTTTAATTTAAATATGCTTTCCCATTTAAATTGGCGTTTTCAAGCTGATTTTAATCTTGATTTATTTAGTCATCAAGCTATCTATAATCAAGATCAATCTCAAATTGAAATGTATTTAATTTGTCAAAAAACTCACCCTGTTCATCTTAAAAAACTCGATTTAACAGTTAATTTTCAAGCATCGGAGAGTATTTTAACAGAAATTTCCCGTAAATTTAACCTAGAAACTATGCAAAAAGACCTAGAATCAAAGGGATTAAAACCGCTCAAGGTTTTCACCGATCCTGAAAATTTATTCGGGTTAATTCTCTGTCAGTTATCCCTGTAATTAACGAAAACATTATCATCAGTAATAGAGGCACAAAAACATGGAAAAGATTCAAGCACAGGCTCCTATCTCTCTAAGTAACTGTAGTCGAGAAAATATACTAGACTATTTTGAAAATGCTTGGCAATTAGAAGATATGCTGTTAAAAAGCATCATCAAAGAAGAAGCTTTTTATTGTAACCCTGACGATTTAAGAAATCCCCTCATCTTTTATTTAGGTCATGCTGCCGCTTTTTATCTGAATAAATTGCAGCTGGTTAACCTATTAAAAAAAAGCCCTAATCCTGACTACGAATTATTGTTTGGAGTGGGGGTAGATCCGGCAACTCCTGAAGAATTAAACTCTGCTATCGCTCAGATTCAGTGGTCTGGGGTGGCTAAAGTTTGGGAATATCGACAACAAGTCTATGAAATTGTGGTCGAAATAATTAAAAATATCCCCCTCAATCTTCCTATTCATCCTCGGCATTCTCTCTGGTCATTAATGATGGGAATTGAGCATCAGCGTGTTCACTTTGAAACCTCTTCAATGTTACTCAGACAACTGCCTCTAGATTGTCTGCAACGTCCTCCCGGTTGGCATTATGCTCCTTCTTTTGGTCAAGCTAGTCCTAATCAAATGGTGGAGGTTTCTGGGGGAATAGTAGAAATTGGTAAACCCCAAGATTCTCCTATTTATGGTTGGGATAATGAGTATGGTTATCGGCAAGTTAAAGTTAACAATTTTCTGGTGAGTAAATATATGATTACCAATGGAGAATTTAAAGAATTTGTCCATAATGGTGGCTACGAAAATCCTAGCTATTGGGATGAGGAAGCTTGGCAATGGAAAAATCATTATCGAGTCAAATATCCTAAATTTTGGCTGGTAGATGAGCGCGGAAATTATCAATATCGAGCCATGTTTGATGTTCTTGATTTACCGCTTGATTGGCCGGTAGAAGTGAACTATTATGAAGCGATCGCCTACTGTCGTTTTCAAGGTCAAGGAATACGTTTGATGACGGAAGCTGAGTGGAATTTAGTCACCTATGGCAGTCAAAAAAATCGATGTTATACCCTAGAAAACGATAACTTTGAGGACTATAACCTCAATTTAAAATTCTGTTCTCCCACTCCCGTGGGAATGTTAAAAAATGCTGGCAATAACTCAGAAATTTATGATTTACGCGGTAACGTCTGGGAATGGCTAGAAGATGATTTTAATCCCTTAACTGACTTTCAACCCCATTACCTCTATGCTGACAATTCCACTCCTTTCTTTAATAGTCAACATAAAATGATGTTAGGAGGAGCTTGGGTGACTAACGGCACAGAAATCCTACCCTACTATCGCAATTGGTTTCGCCGGAATTTTTATCAACACGCTGGTTTTAGAATCGCGCAAAGTCTTTAGGTGGGGTGTGGGGTTTGGGGTTTTACCCATTTTCAGGGGGTCGATTACCTAATTTTCAGGGAAAAAGTGCCTAAAATTTCCCCCCCGATTACTCCAAGGGCCAGCACTTTTTGATATCTTGAGATTTATCGGGCCAATTCTAGGTAATTGCCAATTAAAAAAAATTCCCGGAAGGGTCGCCCCTCGATCGCTACAATGGAACCTAGTAGAATGCGGATAAACTCGATCGCCATGAATCAACCTGCAATTTTTCATCTCGCTATTCCGATTACCGATGTGTCCACCGCTAAAAGCTTTTACTGTGATGGTTTAGGTTGTTTAGCGGGAAGGGAAACCGAGAAAGCGATTATCTTAAATTTCTATGGTCATCAGGTGGTCGCTCACGTCACCGAAATGCCTCTTACTCCCCAAAATAGCATTTATCCTCGCCATTTTGGTCTAATTCTGCCGGATGCCAGGGATTGGGACAATCTTCTCGCACAAGCACGAGTCAATCAACTAAAATTTTATCTAGAACCAAAAACTCGCTTTACTGGGGAGATAACCGAACATAAAACCTTTTTCCTAGAGGATCCTTTCTATAATCTCCTCGAATTTAAACATTATCGCCACTACGAAGCTATTTTTGCCAGTCGGCAATTAACAGCGATCGGCGATCGAGCTTAAAATAAACAACAGGTGACTTTTTGTGACTGGTTAGTCCTATCTTCAACTGCGACAAAAATAGGGGAACTTCCCTCAGATTCTCTCATCGAAACTAAAAAAACCTTGCCTTGCAATGATAAATTCTTAGGAAATCTATGAAAAAAATTTTATTGTTAACCCTATTCGTTATCGGTCTAGGATTTGCTCTATTTAACTTTACTGGATTAGCAAATCGGGGCGAATATCAATCAATTTTGATCGACTTTAAAGACGATATACCCGTCAGCGTACTCGATGAGCAGTTAAATGCTATCAACAAAAAAGCGGGAACCCCCACCAGTTTAAATAGTATCTTTTCCATCGATGAACATCTTTACATCGTCGATGGAGATAGCAAACTTCTGAAAACTCTCCGCAATTCCGACCTAAAAAAATACACTGAATCGATCGAACCCGATTATATTTATCATGCTTTTATCGCCCCCAATGACCCCGACTATAGCAAACAGTGGAACCTGCGGGGAATTAACATCGAACGCGCTTGGGAAGAAAATCACGGTGAAGGAATCACCGTCGCCGTCATTGATACAGGTGTATCAAAAGTTCCCGATCTGCGAGAAACCGAGTTTGTGGAAGGCTACGACTTCGTCAATGATCGCAGCAATTCCGAGGACGATAACGGTCACGGAACCCATGTAGCGGGAACAATTGCCCAATCGACCAATAATAACTACGGGGTAGCTGGCATCGCCTACAAAGCCAAAATTATGCCCCTCAAGGTGCTTTCCGGGACGGGTGGGGGAACCGTGGGAGATATTGCCGAAGCGATCCGTTTTGCCGTCGATAATAAAGCCGATGTCATCAATATGAGTTTAGGGGGTGGAGGCGAAACCCAAGTAATGAAAGAGGCGATCGAATACGCCTATAGTAAAGGTGTGGTAATCGTCGCCGCTGCCGGTAATGCCGATGATAATTCCGCCGCCTATCCCGCCCGTTTTCCGCACGTTATCGGCGTTTCTGCGGTAGATGCCTCCGGAAATAAGGCCCCCTATTCTAATTTCGGGGCCGGAATCGATATTGCTGCCCCCGGCGGCTCCGATACGGGTAAAATTATCCAAGAAACCATCGATCCCGCTAAAGGGGGTGAACCGGCGTTCCTCGGTTTTCAGGGAACCAGCATGGCGGCCCCTCACGTTGCTGGGGTGGTAGCTTTAATCAAGGCTGCGGGAATTAAAGAACCCAATGCAGTTTTAGAGGTTTTGCAACAGTCAGCCCGTAAGATCAATGATGATCCCTTTAATCATTTTGGCGCCGGACAATTAGACGCGGGCAATGCTCTACAATTGGCCCTGAAAGGACAGATTACTTTCCGGGATTTTTGGCGTTGGTTGCGCGATAACGGTTATCTCAATCCCCGTTTCTGGATTGATGGCGGCGCGGTGGCGGTTTTGCCCAAAATGGCCATGGTTTTGGGTTCTTATCTTCTTGCTTGGTGGCTAAGAAGTTATTTTCCCTTCTCCTGGAACGGATTTTTGAATGCTGGTCTAATTTTTGGCAGTTCTGGCTTATTTTTCCTCAGAGGTCTTTATATCTTCGATTTACCTCAATGGCCTTTCCGAGTGATGGGGAGTTCTCTTTCCGACCTAGGAGGTGTTATTCAGGGAAGTTCTGCCCTTAATCCGCTTTTTGCCAGTGTTATCCTGCCCTTTGTCCTGATTGCTCTGCTTTTGGGTCATCCCCGTGCAAAATGGTTAGCAGTGGGGGTATCTTTAGCTATGGCGGTGACTTTAGGTATCAGTGCTGTTATCCATCCTACTCTGATCTGGTTAGGTTCTGGTACGATCGCTCAGGCATTTTTGGGCGTAAATGCGCTTTTATGTCTCGGTTTAGGTTATTTAGCCCTAAAAAGTGCTACTTCCTCCCGATAAGCTTAAACAGGGGTTACAATGGGACAACAAAGGTGATTTACCGTTCAAAACCTTTTTGGTTTTGGTATCTTCCTTTTGTTTTGCATTGAGTTCTCCTACAACAGCAGCCTCGGACATTAACCGAGGTTTTTTCTTTATGATGTATGTTAGTTTCTAGGGGTTTTTTGGGAATTCTCAATCCGTATCCCGAAAGTTTCCCCCAATACCCCCTCGAATCATCGAGCTTATCTATTTCTTGTCTAAGGTGTCTATCGTGTCAAATCATAAAATTCTCGTTATCGATGACAGTAAAGTGATCAGGATGCACGTTCGCGATATGTTACCAGAGGGTAACTTTGAATTACTCGAAGCTAAAGACGGATTAGAGGGCTATCATCTCATCCGTACCGAAAACCCGAATTTGATTATTTTGGACTTCCTTCTCCCGAAAATGAGCGGTTGGGAGGTGTTTCAGCAAATCCAAACCGAAGATAATCTCAAAAGTATCCCCCTAGTGTTAATGTCGGGACGGAAAGAGGAGGTAGTAGAGAAAATCCCCGAACCTTTCCCGCATTTTGCCTTTATTGAGAAGCCTTTCGACCAAAAACAATTGGTACAAGCGATTAAAGAAGCGATGGCTAAGGCCAAACAATATTCTCCGAAACCAACAGTTTTTAGCCCGAAACTAGAGGAACTCACCGGGGATTATGGCACCGATATTCAGACTCTCCAGTCCCAAATTGCCCAAATGCAAACAGAAATGGAAACTATGAAGAAACAAATGTCTCAATTAGTGGCTTTTATTAAGAAAAAACTGCCCTAGAACTATTCATCCCGATTTTTTATAACTTGGGCAAGCAGTTATCCTTATCCGGCGGGCAAATCTCGGGCTAATCTCCTATCCGTTTTAAACAGGATTTAGTATAATATGAGGTAGTCTTTATTTGGTGAGTGACTAAGTTATTAATTAACTGATAACTAATTATGAATTGGCAAGAAATAGCGGGTAATTGGGTTTTTCTCCCCCGTCGTCCCCGGGGTATCATTCACTTTTTAGGTGGGGCATTTGTAGCGGCAGCCCCGAATATTACCTATCGTTGGTTATTAGAAAGTCTTGGGAATTCAGGATACGCTATTGTCGCGACTCCCTTTGTTAATACCCTCGATCACAAATCGATCGCCCGCACAGTTTTAAACCGTTTTGATAATATTATTGAACGTCTGCGCTGGAATCATAGTCTGCCCCAAGGTTATCTCCCCATCTACGGATTGGGTCACAGTATGGGGTGTAAACTACATTTATTAATCGGTAGTCTCTACGAAGTGGAACGGGAAGGAAATATCCTCATTTCCTTTAATAATTATCCCATTCGTCGGGCTATTCCCTTTATCGAACCTTTGCAAATTGACACCACTTTTAACCTCGAATTTACCCCTTCCCCCGAAGAAACAAACGAGTTAATTTTCCAAGATTATGCCATTCGTCGCAATCTTTTAATCCGTTTTCAAGACGACACGATCGATCAATCTCTGGTATTAAATCCCCTGCTAAAAAAACGTTTTAATGATTTAATTGCCCTGCGAACTCTCCCGGGCAATCATCTCACTCCCTTGAGTCAAGATGTCAGTTGGCAAACCGGAGAAGTATTTACTCCCCTCGATGCGATCGGCCAATGGTTAAAACAGGGACTTGCCCGGGATAATTCCCGTCTCAAAGATGAGATTCTCCAGTGGTTAAATCCCGTCCTTCCCGCCTCTCGTTAGCTTTCCTCTAGATTAATCCCCAGGGCCCGTAATTGCGCCTCTAAGCGGGCTAATTTTGCCTCAGCTAATTCGGCCCGTTGACGTTCCTGTTGGGCTTGCTGTTCGGCTAATTCCGCTTTTTGCTTGATTTCTAGGGTGGTCAAAAACCGCGAGCCATCGGGATAAAAAATAGCTAACTGGGGACTCTCCAGTTGAAAACGAATCTGTAGAAGCGGACTCTGCCAATTATCGATCGCGGCAATCATCTCCAATTGATCACCCCTTCGCCACCAACCCTGTAGATAATTAGCATCGGGATCATAGAGATAATATTCTTCTACGCCAAAACGCTGATAAAATTGCCATTTTCGGCGCATTTCCGCTTTAGTGTTGCCCGGAGAGAGAATTTCAAAGACCACCTGCGGCGCAATCTGGTTTTCTAACCATTGCTTATAGGAACCTCGATCGCCCTTGGGTCTGCCAAACACCACCATAGCATCCGGCGCTTGACAGGTTTTATTATCCCCCTCGACCGGATACCACAACAGATCGCCGGCGATAAACACATTGTCATTGTCTGCGAATAAACATTCGAGATTTTCCTTGATCGTCACAATCCAGCGAAACTGTTTGGTATTATCGGCCATCGGTTTACCATCACTATCGGGATAGATAATCTCCGACCCAGAGAAAGATATCGCCTTGATCATCGTTCTACTCCCTAGCGTAATAACTATAACTAGAGATTATGACATCAACAAAGGGAGAATTGATAGCGGCAGTGTTAGAACAAGTAACAAATAAGATGGGAACTCCTCGACAAATAGTGTCCGACCACGGCAGGGATTTATACAGAGGAATCCAATTATATTAGGAGAAAAATCCAGAAGTTGCTCACACTTATGAGGTAACTCATCAGATGGCATTGATTTTAAAGTCAGAACTGGAAAAAGATGAACAATATCAGTCATTTGTCAAAAAATGTCATCAGTGTCGTCAAGAGATACAACAAACCGAATTATTGTTTTTAATGCCGCCTTGTCAACGGACAAAATCTCGTTATTTTAACTTAGATAGGGTCTTTGGACTGGCTCCTAGACTATCAATCAAGATTCTCTCCCTGTCTGGGCTACCATCTTGGCTATGACCGGAAGTCTTGAAGCTCAAATCAAACATGAGGGGTTAACTCAAACATCTTTATCTCAATGGGATAAGCTTTTTCCCCAGTCTTACCTTCCCGAAAGTATTATCCCTATTTACCAGAAAATACAGCGTTATTTATTAGAACAAACTTCTACTATCCCAGAAGGTGAGATATTTCTGGGAACTTCCGATGTCATTGAATATATCTTTGGTAAGTATAAGCTTTTTTCGCAAAGATGTCCTATAAACGAACTGGGGGTTATGGTTTTAACAATAGTGCTAGTAACTACCGATTTCACTGTCAATTTGATTAAAGAGGCGTTGGAAACTATCAGGTCGAAGGATGTTAATATTTGGCAAGAGCAAGTTTTTGGACAATCCACTCTTTCTAAAAGAAAAGTTGTTTTTTCCTCCTGACAAATTTTGACAGAAAAAGTGCATGATTTATTTTCCTTGATTTTCCCGTATATTCAACACCCTACCCTTGCCGCCCCGACGTCGGGGGGGCAAGGGGGGGGTGGGGGAGATTCAGCTAATCTAAGGATAGGCGGTTAAAATGCGTCTTAGCTTAGTGCTAACCTAACTCCCCGCAGCACAGGAATCGGTGAAAATTACGCAGGGAATCCCCACATGACTAATGGGAACAATATAGGTTTCTGTGGGGGGAAATAAAGCGACAACGTGGGGAACGGGACGGGGAGTATAATGCACTTGCGATTGACCTTGATAAGCGAGGGAGGTGCTTGCTCCTGAGTCTAACATCACTGCGTCCCGAAAACCTGCCTGTACTAATAATTCTCCCAAAGCCATCGAATCGATCGGCTCTCTGGAAACCCCGATAACTGGCTGTCCTGCCTGATTAATCCCCCAAAAAGCCCGGTGACGCAGGGCATCAAAACCGTAAAGTGTACCAAAGGATTCCCGCGGTTGTGGTTGTCCATCTTTGACTAACCAAGCGGCCGCGACAAAAGCATCCGTAACCTTGAGATCATCTCCAGCCTCCGCTGCGATTCCTTCTAGGGTATTATGACGGGCCCGATCAAAGGGAAGATAACGCACCCATTGATCGGTAATGATTACTAAAGGACGACCCTCTAACTTGTCGATTTCTCCCTCATATCCCGGGATAAAGCCGCCATTTTGGCTTAAAACCGGACCGATCATCTGATTTGAGTCCAATTCCTTGAGAGAGAAAAAACCGCCATCCACGGCTGCGATCGCTTCTGTACTGGCGATAATTTCCTCCACTTGATAACGACTATCAGCGTGGATGGTTTTGGGAATCCCGCCACTAATCAATACAAGTGTATTGGTTGGAAATTCCACTTCCCGTTTTTGGATGGTGGTGGCAAAGTTAAAACCGCCATCCCTACGGGGTAAGGGATCACCCCCCCAAGCTTGCGGTACAACTTCTCGCGTGCGTGATTGCCCAAAGCGTCCAATCGTGAGTAAATCGGGGGATTGTCCCGCAAAATGCTCATCGAGGTCATTCATCGATAAAGCCGCCCGATAACCCGCTTTTTTGACGAATTCCTTCACTCGATCGTCCGCCTTCCCTTCCGGATAGGTGAAATAATTAATCGGAATGCCCAATTCTTTTTCTAAGATTTGTTTCGATTGCTTGACTTCTTGCTCCAAATCTGCATCGGACAATAATCTTAAATCCCGGGGATGACTAACACTATGGGAGACAATCTGTACTAGAGGATCGGCGGCCATTTCCTGGAGTTGTTGCCAAGTGACACTGGTTCTGCCAGTTTTTTGAGTCATTTTATTGATATAAATCGAGAAAACAGCAGGATAGTTATATTTTCTCAATAAAGGATAGACATACTGGTAATGTCCCCCATAACCATCATCAAAAGTCAATAAAACCGGTTTATCGGGAAGGGGGATCCCTGTCCGCAGATGGGAAATTAACCAATCGATACTGATAGGAGTTGCCCCGATTTCCTGCAAAAACTGAAAATGTGCCTCTAATTCGGCGGGGGTAACGTCAAAGAATACCTCTTTTTCCGGTAAAATGTCGTGATACATTAAAATCGGTACTTTTGTCTCTTGAGCGCGGGGATGAATTTCCGGCCAGGGGGCTAATTCGATCGCTGTTGCCGAGTTATTTGGCCAATTATCGAGACTAATATCGTTTTTTTGGAGAGATAGGGGAACAATCACGCGATCGGATAGGTTTTTATAGGTTTTACAATCAAAAACTCTCGATATATCCTTAAAAGAACTATTTTCTCGGACATAATCCGCGCATTCCAGTTGAAACTCCCTAAAAGGTGCGGGGAGAGAATCACCCCCCACCAGAGCATTAGAACGAGGATAGAGAGAAATTGCCCAAATAATCAGACAAGTGACGATAAATGCCAAAAATCCGTATAGGGGAAGGAAAGAAAAGGAAGATTTTTGCCGAGCTTGCCAACGCATAAGATCAAGTAATAAAGTGAAAAGTAAAAAGTAAAAAGTAAAAAGCAGATAGGCCCTGAGTTACCGAAAAAACTGCCTTTTATCTAGATTTTTGGCTTTTGTTTTCTCGTCAGCAAAGCCCACTGATTACAAGCTGAGTTTCCCTGTAATCCGTTCCCTTGTCAAGTTTTCTAGAACACCCTCATCAGTTATCAGTTATCAGTTATCAGTGAGCAGTTATCAGTTATCAGTTATCAGTCATCAGTGAGCAGATTTGAGTTTTCAGTGGACAGTGGTAATCAGTGAGCAGTTGTCAATAGACTACCTTTATTGATTCTCCCTATTTCCCCATTTCCCCATTTCCCCATCACCCCACACCCCACACCCCACACCCCACACCCTACACCCCACACCCTACACCCCACACCCTACACCCCATTTCCCCATTTCCCCATCACCCCACACCCCACACCCCACACCCTACACCCCCGCTATGTTCAGGGGGATTAAGCTGGTAAAGCGTGACACAAAACTGCTAGAGTTACCAAAGACGAGTATATAAACTTTACAGATATTGTATGAGAGTTTTGGTTATTGGCGGAGACGGCTATTGTGGTTGGGCAACGGCACTCCATCTATCAAATAGAGGTTACGAAGTAGGCATACTTGATAGTTTAGTTCGTCGCTATTGGGACTTACAATTAGGCTGCGATACCTTAACACCGATCGCACCCATATCTGATCGGATTCAACGCTGGCAAGATCTAACGGGAAAATCGATCGATCTTTTTGTCGGGGATATTAATGACTACGACTTTTTGATTCAATCCCTGCGACAGTTTCAACCAGACACCATTGTTCACTTTGGAGAACAGAGATCTGCACCCTTCTCCATGATTGATCGCGAACACGCGGTTTTAACCCAAGTTAACAACGTGGTTGGCAATTTAAACATCCTCTACGCGATGAAAGAGGAATTTCCCGAAGCGCACCTAGTAAAACTGGGAACCATGGGTGAGTATGGCACACCTAATATAGATATTGAAGAAGGCTACATCACGATCGAACATAACGGTCGTAAGGATACTTTACCCTATCCCAAACAGCCCGGTAGTATGTACCATCTCAGCAAAGTCCACGATAGCCATAATATCCATTTTGCCTGTCGGATGTGGGGTTTAAAAGCTACAGATCTCAATCAAGGGGTGGTTTATGGAGTCCTCACCGAAGAGACAGGAATGGATGAGATGTTAATTAACCGTCTCGATTACGATGGGGTTTTTGGCACTGCTTTAAACCGTTTTTGTATTCAAGCGGCGATCGGTCATCCCCTGACAGTGTACGGTAAAGGTGGTCAAACGCGAGGATTTTTAGATATCCGCGATACCGTGCGTTGTTTGGAATTAGCGATCGCTAATCCTGCTCAATCGGGGGAATTTCGCGTTTTTAACCAATTTACCGAACTGTTTAGCGTCGGTGACTTGGCACTGATGGTGAAAAAAGCTGGTTCTGCGTTAGGGTTAAATGTGGAGATTAACAATCTTGACAACCCGCGCATCGAGTTAGAGGAACATTATTTTAACGCTAAAAACACAAAATTACTCGATCTAGGCCTACAACCTCACTATCTCTCCGATTCTCTCCTCGATTCCCTCTTGAACTTCGCCACCAAGTATAAAAATCGGGTAGATATGAATCATATCCTACCAAAGGTCACTTGGAAACGATAATTTATTAGTCAATGATAAGTTGAGGATGGGCAAGTAACCCATCCTTTCCGTTTTTCTAATGTATCGGCATCAAACTCGATCTTAATCCGCACTGATGGGAATTATTGTCGTCCGCGATTGCGGGAATTAGAGCGACGTTGCTGCATTAACTGGGAAAATTCCGTTCTTTGAGCGGGAGTTAACACTTGGCGAATTTCCAAAAAACTTTCAAATTGCAGGTTACTCATTTCTTGGCGATTCCGAGATATTTGCTGATGTTTAGAACGGACCTCTCGATCAGAGGCATTATTCGATAATAAACTATTTAATTCTTGTTGGTTGCTTCTCATGGTTTCTCGCAATTTTTGCATTTGTCCCCGGTATTTCTGACCAATAGCGGCAATTTTCGACTTTTGGTCATCGGTAAGGTTTAATTGTTCGATTAGTCTTTCTCGAGAATTATTCACTCGACGACTCTCAGGACGCTGGGGAGAGCTAGTTTGAGCAATAAATAGACCATCGTGGGGATAGGATAGTACAGTGGCACTTGGGGCCAGGTTAGCGGCCAGAGTTAAAGCCATGGTCGTGCCAAGAATCGAGACAGTAGAAAGGGACATAATTGATCTCCACAAAGAAATTAAGGATTATAGGTAGAATAGGTGAGTTGAGGCTCGTTTAAGCTCATCCAAGGCGAACTATAAACGCTAGGAGCAGCAATCGGTGGAGCGATGCTATGGTTCCAACTCTCCACTAAAAAAGCTTCTAACTGCTCGTCGGAAATTTGGCTCAGTTGTGGATGAGGATCAGACCAACGATAGGAAGCAAAAATCAGTGCCGATAAGGCAGTAATACCAGTGATCAACCCCAATAAAGGCAGCAATTTTGGGCAAGTTACCGGTCTTTCTCCCCTAATCATTTGCATTAATTGTTCTTCTTCATCTATCGGTCGAGGTGGCAGCGATGGACGATATCGACGCAGAAAATTAACCACTTTGTCATCTTCTGGGGACATTAGAGAACTCCTTGTTTTTGCAAAAATTGACCCATGGTTTTACGCGCATAATGAAGACGTGATTTCACCGTACCGAGGGGAATTTCTAAGATTTGAGCGATTTCCTTTTGGGGTAAGTCCTCTAGATCGTGAAGGACAAGGACAGCGCGATGTTCTAAACTGAGAATTTCTAACCCTTGTCGGACCACTTCCTCATAATGCAGTTGCATCAAATCGGGACTATCTTGGGGACGGGATTCGCTATCAAGGGAGTTTTCCTGATCAGTGCTTTTGGCCATCCTCATTTGTCTTTTGGCTAATTGTCGCCGACCATCGATCGCCACATTCCAGGTGATCCGATAAACCCAAGTGGAAAAGTATTCAGGTGAACGCAATTTCGGCAACCCGTGCCACACTCTTAAAAATACCTCTTGGACAAAATCCTCTAGGAATTCCTGTCCACAGAGTTGATAGAGAGTAGAGCGGATTTTTGGTTGATAGAGACGGTAAAGGTGACGAAAAGCACCCCTATCACCCCTTTGACATTTTAAAATTAACTCTCGATCGCTCACACTTGTTTGCTTCTCGGTTATCACCTCGATCATTCCCCTCACCCCTAGCTACTTGTCCCTTTAGACTAGGGGATGCCAAGAATGGTTCATAACCAGTTATCAGTTATCAGTTATCAGTTATCAGCTTTTTTCTCCCCACACCCCACACCCCACACCCGATCACCGAGGGAGTAATTGTTGATAGAAATCCAATTGTTTTTGAGCGAGGGCTTTATTAGTATAATTGGTCATTACTCTCTGATAACCTCTCTGGCCTAATTCTTGAGCGAAGCTGGGATTATCTAAGAGAATTTGTATAGATTTAGCCAGTGCTTCCCCATCTTTTTCGGGAAAAATTAACCCCGTATCAGCAATAACAAAGGGAATTTCTCCTGAATCGGAACCAATAACAGGAACCTGACAGGCCATAGCTTCAATTAAAACATGACCGAATTGTTCTTTCCAACCGACGGCCGTTAAAGTTTTGACCCGATAGGTGATTTCTGAAGGCAAAACTAAAGTGTTCATCAGGTTAATATAATTAACTACTTGATCGTGGGGAACACTTTCCACTATCATCAAGCGATCGCTTATTCCTGCGGCTGTAGCTTCCCTGACTATTTTATCTTTCAGGATGCCCCGACCTAACAGTAATAACTTCCACTTACCTGTTAATTTATTTACAGCTTTAATCAAGGTTAAAATGCCTTTTTCTTCCACAAAACGACCGATAAAACCAATCACAAATTCATCGCTTTCAATGCCTAAAGATCGGGCTAAATCGGGTTGCTTGCCTTGGGAAAAAAGAACTTCATCCACGCCTAATTGCGGTAAAACGGTGTATTTACCCCTGTAACCCCGTTCTTTTAAAACATCTACTCCGTCCTGATTACCGGCAATTAAACCATCGGTATTTTTCAGGTTATAAGCTTCTAACCAAGAGATGGGAAATTTAGGAGTATAGGGAAGATTCCACCAAGTAAAAAATACATTTTTAGCTCGTAGATTTAAGAAACGGTTCAGAGTAATAAATTGTGCATAACCGAGAGATTTAGAACCCTGTTCCACCTGAATAATATCGGGTCTAAATTTTTGCAATAAAGGAATTATATCAGTGCCAAAAGTTAATAAAGATTGGTTATTCTGGCTAAAATTAGAGATAGGAATGACTCGGAAATTATCGGCTATTTTCGGTTGACTTTCAATGATTTTATTTTGGACTCCTCCCGGTTGCCAACGTTGGGGAACAACAATAGTAACCTCAATATTGGGATTTAATCTTGTCAGGGAGCGCAGTTTCTCACAGTTGAGATCAACTATATATGTATGACTAGCGACTAAAATTCTCATAGATTATCTAGTTTTGTATAAATTTGGCCATCATTCCAGAGGGACTTAACTTGAGTTTTCAGAGCATCCAGAAAACCTAAACCATAAAAAATTCCCCTAGAAAGGATTTTAATCGGGGAACCACCTTTATTACAGGGAGGATTGCCAAGAACGTGACAATCAAATAATTTAGCATAGAGTCGCAATTGTTGAGCGGGAGTGAGATTTTTCAGGGCCATCAGAAAGTGATTATGATAAAAAGTCGTCTGATAACTCAGAGAACGAGTGCTAATATCATGACAGCCGCCGGTTTCTTCCCCTAAATGAACCAGATAAGCGGTGGGATCGTACCAGACATGATAGGGAGTCCGGCGTAACCTTAAGCAAAAATCCGATTCCTCGCGCACGGCACTGCCACGAAAGCGTTCATCGAACCAAATGCCATATTTCGTAAATATATCCTTTCTAAAAGACATATTACAGCCCCGGGCCGAGATTACCTGCTGGGGTTTAGTGGTGTGGACAAGATCGATGTAATACCAAGCAATGCCCGGATCCATCGCTTGGGGGGGTAAAAAGTCGATTTCGTAGGGTTTGCCGGTATCTGTCACCATTTTTTGGGAGTCACCTAATTTCATGCGATCGAATACCCGACCGGCCACTACACCTATCTCAGGGTTCTTGACAAAATTCTCACTATGTGCTTTGAGATAATTATCCGGTAGCCGCACATCATCATCAATAAAAAGAACGATATCGCCCTGGGCGCGACGGACTCCATAATTTCTGGCACCGGGTAAACTCGCCCAATCTAGCCGATACCAGCTAATTTTGTGCTGATTAGCCAGATTTTCTAGATAGGATTGTATTTCAGGGCTATGGGTAGCGGTTTGGTCGATAACTAACACCTCAAAATCGGGATAATCTTGTTTGAGCAGGTCATCGAGAGTATCTTTAAGAGGCTCTTCGCGTCGATAGGTGGGTATGATGACAGAAATCAAGGGAAAATTCATAGCAGTAAACAGCAAACAGTAATCAGTAAACAGTAATCAGTAATCAGTAATCAGTAATCAGTAAACAGTAATCAGTAATCAGTAAAAAGACAGTAGAAAACTTCTAAGTAGTCGTGCAAAATTAATTTCCTAGTCGAGACTCCGAGACGGGAGACTCCGATACAGGAGACTCCGATACAGGAGACTCCGATACAGGAGACTCCGAGACGGGAGACTCCGATACAGCTATTAGGGATCGGATTTGAGTTTTCAGTTCACTGTTTACTCACAGCAAAAGGCTGACGGCTGAGAGCTTAGATGTGTAATTAATTTTGTTTAGGTACTTATTTAATACCGCACACTTAAAAACTCACATCTGATAACTGATAACTGATAACTGATAACTGATAACTGATAACGGCTCTTCTCGACTTTGTGTGATAATTTTTGCTTATGGAACCCTGAAGTGCTTATTGGGCAAAACTTTTAGGACTATTTTGCGGAAGAAACTATCAGTATAGACCTCGTTTCCACACAGAAACCAGAAGAGTCTGATAACTGATAACTGATAACTGATAACTGATAACTGATAACTGATAACTGATAACTGATAACTGATAAC
>NZ_JADBVE010000243.1:0-4774 GCF_020245285.1 Microcystis sp. M31BS1 | reverse complement strand
CTCAATTGTCTATCTTTTGGTATTAACCTGTTTGTGCCTTAAGTCCTTCCCTGTATGGATTTCAGCTACTTTTGAGCGTAGGCGCTCTCATCGAATTTTATTTTAAGTTAATTATTTGCATAACAATTCCCGAAGAGCCATTAATTACCTGCCCGATCGAGCTAAAACCCTTACGGGGCAATGATCGTCATGTGTAAATAATTTTGCCTAGGTACTTATTTCGAGATCCCGGAGCATCAAGATAAGCTAAGACGAATTTTAACCGCTTATAGGTCAGTAGGAATGCTACGATAGCGTTGGGCGAGGATGTGAAGTCGGTCCTTGAATTGATCAGAGAAAAGGAGTTTAAAGGATGAAAATGACTTATCTGGAAGCTACTGCCAAATTTTACAGCGAAGTGGCCCAAACTCCCGAAGTGGGGCTATGTTGTGTTCAAAGCAGTCCTTTGCAACTAGCGGGGTTAAAAATCCCTGCCATTATGCAGGAGATGAACTATGGTTGTGGCACGACGGTGCAGGCCAATGAATTAGGCAATTCTCCTAGGGTTTTGTATGTGGGTGTGGGTGGTGGTTTAGAAGCACTGCAATTCGCCTATTTTTCCCGTCGTCCGGGGGGAGTGATTGCGGTAGATCCAGTGCCAGAAATGCGTTGGGCAGCCCAAAGAAATCTCAGCGAAGCGCTGCTGGAAAATCCCTGGTTTAGTCTCGATTTTGTGGAAATTAGAGATGGTTCTGCCTTTGAATTGCCGGTGGAGGATGCCTCCGTCGATGTAGTGGCGCAGAATTGTCTTTTTAATATCTTTAAACCAGCCGATTTACAGTTAGCTTTACGGGAAGCTTTTCGCGTCTTAAAACCGGGAGGACGTTTACTGATGAGTGATCCGATCGCCCCTCGTCCAATTCCCGAACATTTGCAAGAAGATCAGCGTTTACGCGCTATGTGTCTATCGGGGGCCTTGACCTACGATGATTATATTCAACAGTTGATCGCTGCTGGTTTTGGTCAGGTAGAAATTCGGGCCCGTCGTCCCTATCGTTTACTGGACTGTCAGAGTTATAATTTAGCCGAGCCGCTCCTCTTAGAAAGTTTAGATTCCGTGGCTTTTAAAGTAGCTATTCCCGAAGATGGGGCCTGTATTTTTACCGGCAAAACTGCTATTTATACTGGTACGGAGGCAATTTTTGATGATGGTGCTGGACATATTTTAGCCAAAGGATTGCCAGTGGCCGTCTGTGATAAAACTGCGAGCAACTTGGCTCGTTTCTCTCCCCAAGATATCCTCATCACCGAGTCCACTTGGCACTATAATGGGGGCGGTTGCTGTTAAAAAAGTACGGTCGAGACAAGTTCGATCCCTCAGTTATCAGTTATCAGGAATTAAATATAAGATGAACGTAGGTTGGGTTGAAGCATGAAACCCAACGCCCGCATAGTTTACGCTACCGCTAACCCATCCTATAAATAATTGTGCCTCCCTACTTATCAGGCTCTTCTGGTTTCTGTGTGGAAACGAGGTCTATACTGATAGAATATCCGCAAAATAGCCCTAAAAGTCTTGCCCGATAAGCATTTCACGACTCCATAAGCAAAAATTATCACACAAAGTCGAGAAGAGCCCTTATCAGTTATCATTGATTAGTTATTGGTCACTGATTACTGTTCACTGATTACTGATTACTGATTACTGATTACTGATTACTGATTACTGTTCACTGATTACTCTCCCATGACTCCTTTTTTCGAGAAACTAAAAACTCCTTTAACTAAGCAAAAAATCTCGGTTCTGCAAATTAATTTGGGAAAAAAATGTAACCTTGCTTGTAGCCATTGTCATGTGGAAGCTAGTCCAGTTCGCTCCGAAGAAATGACTCCAGAAGTGTGCGAACAAATTATCGAACTGATCGCAAGATTTCCCCAAATTAAAACCGTCGATCTGACTGGCGGCGCTCCCGAAATGCTCTACGGTTTTAAACCAATTGTGGAAACCTCTAGAAAAGCGGGAAAAGAGGTAATTGTGCGCTCGAATTTAACTATTTATTTCGAGAAAGGATTTACTGATATTCCTGAATATTGCGCTGGCCATCAGCTGCGGGTGGTGGCTTCTTTACCCTGTTATCTTGCCGATAATGTGGATAAAATGCGCGGTCTGGGAGTCTATGATCGATCAATTGCCGCTTTACAATGGTTGAACCGTCTTGGCTACGCTCAAGAGCCGAATTTGATTGTGGATTTAGTCTATAATCCCCAGATTCCTAAGTCAGATAATTTTTCTCTCACACCGGATCAGGTATCCTTAACACAGGATTACAAAAAGTTCTTGCAAGAACATTTTAATATTTCTTTTAACAATCTGTTTACTATCACTAACCTACCCGTCGGCAGGACGCGCTTCCATCTGGAACACCAGCAACTCTATCAACCCTATCTTCAATTCCTCGAAGACCATTTTAATGGCGATACTGTCGAATATTTGATGTGTCGTAATCAGCTTTCGATCGATTATTTGGGTAATATCTATGACTGCGATTTTAATCAGATGGAGGGTCTGGCCGCTTGCACCAGTCAAGGCCAAAAATTAACCCTGCCGGATTTATTACAAGCGGGTACTTTAGAGCTAATTACAGAGGTACAAACCGCTTCCTATTGCTACGGTTGCACTGCCGGCAGCGGTTCCAGTTGTGGGGGAGCTTTGATTTCAGTCTGAACAAGTGTACTGGAAATAGTCAAAAGTTTGGCCGATGATTAGGGACCAGAAAAAACCGCCGATTCGATATCTTGGCGACTCAGGGAGTATTTAAAAGCGCGATTGATGTCACTGCCGTCATTGGCTGCCCGAAGGTAACGAACGGTGATTTCTTCGATATCGAGGCAGATTTCCGCTTTCCATGTCGGTTTTTCCACAGTCCAACAGTGGACATTCTCGGTATTTTTCCGACAACCTAATTTAACTAGCCATGCTTCGATCGCCGGTAAGGGATGATTATAGAGGGGAGTATCAGCAGTGGGAATCTTCATCGCATCTAAATCAAAAATAATTGGGCTACAGTGACAGCATTCTCTCCTCGAAGCATAGCAATAATCACCGCCAGTAACAAGCAGCCGAGCAGGGTGAGTGCCAAGATAAACAAAGCAAAAATCTCTCCCGAAGATAGGGGCCGATCAGTCGGATCGAGATAGGCGCTACGATTAGCTATGGGTTGATCGCTATCGGGGATGGTTTGGATGACATTCCAGCGCGAGTAACCTATCTGTAAATCATACAGGGAACGGCGATCGGGATTACTCAGGGTGGCATAAGCTTCGTTAAGACGCTGGAATTTAACCTTTGCCACTTCGGGGCTGAGTTCGGTAGTATCGGGGTGGTATCGTTTGCTTAGTTCCCGATAGGCGCGTCGCACTTCGATCACTGAGGCGCTCGGATGTAGTCCTAGAATGGCATAATAGGTATCGGCAAAGTGCGAGTTAGCGGCAATGACTCGCGGGGTAGTTTGGGAATTATCGCGCTCGAAGGTCACAAGATTTTTTACACTAAAAATTGGGTTTAAAGCCTCGCCCTTTTAGGGCGACTTTATGTGATGTATGATATTAAGAATAGCGGGCCGGGTAAGCAACCGCTTAAAAAACCCAGTCATCGCAGGATGAACGCACCTTGAAAACTAGAGTTATGGGGTTCTATAGGGGAATGCTCCTATAGGTAAAAGCTCTAAGCGTCAAGTACCAGAGAAACCAATTATTTTAGAGGTTTTGAACTGTATCGTAGGGCATACGAAAACAGGCTTCTGTAAGGGAGCGAAAGTCTGAGGAGAGAACCACCTCTGGGTGGGATTTCGCCAGGAATCTAATTCAAGTGGACTCGTTGAGCCAGAAATTCTCAGCAGTGATGCTAGAAGAATCCACGTCCGTTTACGGCGTGGGGTATGTCAAACTAAAAATTGTCTTAATATTCTAACCCTGTTGATCATGAAATCTCGTTATCGGCTGCGTCTTCGGATCTGTCTTGTCTTTCTCATTGTTGCTCTGACGAGTTTCTCTCCTTGGCTAACCCCTAGCGCCTATGCGGGAATCGATGACGATCGCCTTGATGGTAATATTTTTGTGGTCTATGCGGGTAATGGTTCCCTCGTACCACCGCGTTTAAATTTAGCGGAAACTTTTCAACGGAAAATTCCGGCTATTATTGTCTATTATCTGGATGATAGTAGCGATTGTAAGCGATTTGCGGCAATTGTCTCCCGTTTTCAAGAGTTTTATGGTCGCGCCGCCAGTATTATCCCCGTAAGTGTCGATTCTATCCCCTTAAAGTCTTCCTATCGTGCCGATGAACCGGGTTACTATTATCGCGGCGGGGTTCCCCAAACAGTGGTTTTAGACCAACAGGGTAAAGTGGTTTATGATGGTTTGGGCAATGTTAAATACGAAGATGTGGATGATGTCTTAAGAAAGGTTTTTGATCTTCTGCCTCGATCAGAATCGGTAGAGTTAAAAAGACGCTCTTTTAACGAGTTTAACGCCGAATTGCGCTAGTTACCTCTTTTTTATCCTCAATTGAACCAAAAATAATCATTTAGAGATGCTGTCAGCAGCGTCTCTATCTTGTTTTTAGGAAAAATAAAATTATTTACCTATTGTTTTTATGGCTCTTCTAGGTTCTGTGTGAGCATGGTATAATAGTAACACAGAACAGGAGGTGGGTTATGTGGATAAATTTTGATCAACTCCTCGATTTACCAAATGCAACAGTGGTCAATTATCAAAAAATTGCTCAGACAATTTT
>NZ_JADBVE010000242.1:0-4621 GCF_020245285.1 Microcystis sp. M31BS1 | reverse complement strand
TTATCAGTTATCAGTTATCAGTTATCAGTTATCAGTTATCAGTTATCAGTTATCAGTTATCAGTTATCAGTTATCAGTTATCAGTTATCAGTTATCAGTTATCAGTTATCAGTTATCAGTTATCAGTTATCAGTGAACTGATAACTGTAAAGTCTCCCCACTTCCCATTATGAATAAAATCAGTAAAAGTTTTAATAATTTCGCCGATAGTTTGGTGATTTATAGTCAAAGATACGGAAAAATAAGCTGGGTAATATTTTTAATTATCTTTGCTTGTATCATGACGATAACCTTTAATTATCCGGCACAATCGACCAATCAACCCCAAGAAAAACCCGAAATTCGTGGAGTTTGGTTAACTAATATCGATAGTGAGGTATTATTTAAACCGCAAACCCTAAAAGATGCCCTTGATAGGTTGGCTGATTTAAACTTTAATACTATTTATCCCACGGTCTGGAATTGGGGTTATACACTCTATCCTTCTAAGGTAGCAGAAAAAGTGACAGGACGAGCGATCGATCCCCATAAGTCTTTAAAAAATCGCGACTTTTTAGAGGAAATAATTAGCCAAGGTCATCGGAAAAAATTAAGAATTATTCCTTGGTTTGAATTTGGTTTTATGGCTCCTGCGGATTCAGAATTAGCCAAACGACATCCCGATTGGTTAACCCAAAGACAGGATAAAAGCGTGATTTGGTGGGAAGGAAAAGTGCATCAACGGGTGTGGTTAAATCCCTTACATCCACAAGTACAAAACTTTATTACCGATTTAGTCAGCGAGATTATTACTAACTACGATATAGAAGGAATTCAGTTTGATGACCATTTTGGTTATCCCGCCGATTTTGGCTATGATGAAACCACAATTAAACTCTATCAAAGGGAACATTCGGGACAATTACCACCGCAAGATTACCAAGATAAAGCATGGATTCAATGGCGGGCCGATAAAATTACTGACTATATGAATAGTTTGGCCCAGACGATTAAAAAGCAGCAACCTAGAGCGATTATTTCCCTATCTCCTAATCCCTACACTTTCTCCCTAGAATCCTATCTTTTAGATTGGCAAAAATGGCAAGAAAAAAACTTGATTGATGAATTAATAGTGCAAGTGTATCGAACTGATATGAACGCCTTTGACTGGGAATTATCCCAACCAGAATTACAGCAAGCTAGACAATCTATCCCCGTAGCTATTGGGATTTTATCTGGTTTAAAAGGTCGTCCGATTCCGATGGTTAATATTACTCAACAAGTGGAAAAATCGAGACAACAAAATTTTGGTGTTTCTTTCTTTTTCTACGAAACTTTATGGAATATCAGCAATGAATCCCCTTCCTATCGACGCAGGATTTTTCGGGAAATACTCCAGTCTGCTAATCCTAGCTAAAATGGCTGACTTTAAGCGAAATTATTGCCCTAACCTAGTCATAGTTTCTTAAGTTTATCTTTAAATTAAGAAAAAGCAGCAGGGAGAAACTAAAATCGCTAGAATGAAAAAAGACTCTCCCTTATCACTTTATCCATGTTGATCAGACATAACCGAAGCTCGATCGCTAAACCTATTTTACTGTTTCTCGGCTGCCTTGTGATCGGGGAGTTGGGGATATTAGTTTTAGCCAATAGCCTCTGGTTTACCGAGATGGGTTATTTAAACACTTTCCTGAAACAATTGTCTTGGCAACTAGGATTAGGTTGGGGAAGTGCGATTCTTTCTCTACTCTTTATTTTTACTAATTTACGTTTAGCCCAGCGTTTTCGTTGGCAAAAACCCAAAGAAGATAGTTATCCTCTTAGTCCTCAATCTCCTAGTATTAATTTACTCGGCCTTTTGATTATCACAACGGGAATTGGAGCTTGGATTGGGTCAATGTTATTGTATTACAGTAAACTAGCCCTCAGTCTCTGGACACCAGATTTTAATCTCCCTAACCTTAGTTCTTCCCTAAGTTCTCCTCTGCAAATAGTTTGGATTAGGCAAGTATTAACCGATATTTCCAGTAATCTTTGGCAAGGGGTAATTATCGCTTTTTTAGTCTTGGGATTATTAATTAAAACCGAGTATTTTTTGCGAATAATATCTATAGTATTAACTGTCATGCTATCTTTTATTATTGCTGGGCAGTGGGCGAACTTTTTAAAATATTTTTATGGTGTTCCTTTCAATATTAACGATCCTCAATACGGGAATGATTTAGGTTTTTATATCTTTCAATTACCCCTGTGGCAGTTACTAGAATTATGGCTCGGTGGTGTGGGAATATATACTCTTTTTGCTGTTAGTTTAACCTATCTTTTTTCGGGTGATAGTCTTTCTCTGGGAACATTTCCGGGGTTTTCTCGTCCGCAACTGCGTCATTTATACGCCCTGTGGAGTGGGTTAATGGGGCTGCTAGTATTACACCATATTATTCAGCGTTACCTGCTACTTTACTCTCCGGAAGGGGTAGTTTATGGTGCGGGTTATATCGATGTTCATGTTGGTCAATTTATTGAAATTATTCTGGGAATTATTGCAGGAATAACCTCTATATGGTTAGGAGAAAAAGCATTATTTGGTAAAAAAGACCGTCGCAAGTTATACAAAAACACTAAGAAAAAGTTGGTATTTTACCCCTACTTAGTTCCTGTATTTCTCTATTTAATTGTTTGGATAAGTGGCACAATTATCAGTGGACTATTACAAAGAACTGTCGTACAACCGAATGAATTAGTGAGAGAAAGACCCTATATTGAAAGAAGTATTCAATCCACAAGAGCGGCTTTTTCCTTAGATAGAATTGATGCCCAAGTTTTCGATCCACAGGCCGAATTAAATGCCGAAGTTTTAGAGAGAAACCATCTAACTATCGATAATATTCGTCTTTGGGACACCAAACCACTGCTAGAAACTAACCGACAATTACAGCAAATTCGCTTATATTATAAATTCCCTGATGCTGATATCGATCGCTATCGGGTACGCGTAGGACTGCCTGAAAAAATCGAGGAACGTCAAATATCTGAAAAACAACAGACCATTATTGCCGCTAGAGAATTAGATTATAGTGCGGTTCCCACTTCTGCTAACACTTGGGTGAATAAACACCTCGTTTATACCCACGGTTATGGGTTCACTCTTTCTCCGGTTAATTTAGTAGCTGCTGCGGGTTTACCTTACTATTTTGTCAAAGATATCGGCACAAATAAAGACGAAGGAGCCCTCCAAACTTCTAGCGAATTAATTGATTATAGTATTCCCATTGGTAAACCCCGCATTTACTACGGGGAATTAACTAATAATTATGTGATGACTCCCACCACCGTAGAAGAATTGGATTTTCCTAGCGGGGATGGAAATGTCTATAATACCTACGATGGAAAGGGAGGAATCTTAGTGGGGAAGGGGTGGAGACGTTGGCTATTTGCCCTTTATCTGCGGGATTGGCAAATGTTATTTAGCCAAGATTTTACTCCCGAAACTCGCTTGTTAATGCGTCGTGATATCCAAAATCGCGTGCAAACTATCGCACCTTTTTTAAATTATGATCGCAACCCCTATTTAGTAGCGGCAGATGTGGGCGATAGTAGTAGTAAATTACATTGGATTATTGATGCTTATACTATCAGCGATCGCTATCCCTATTCTGACCCGGGGAAAGATAAATTTAACTATATTCGCAATTCGGTGAAAGTGGTAGTGGATGCCTATCATGGAACAGTGAATTTCTATGTTGCCGATGAAAATGATCCAATCATTCAGACGTGGAGTAAAATCTTTCCTCATCTCTTTAAATCTTTAGCAGAAATGCCAAAAACTCTCCGCAGTCATATCCGTTATCCCGAAGATTTATTTAGTACCCAAGCAGAAAGATTATTAACCTATCACATGACCGATCCGCAAGTATTTTATAATCGGGAGGATCAATGGGAAATTCCCCTAGAAATTTATGGCACGGAACCCCAGGCTGTATCACCCTATTATTTAATCATGAAACTGCCCGATTCCGACAAAGAAGAATTTATTCTTCTCCATCCCTATACTCCCTCTAGTCGGCAAAATTTAATCGCTTGGTTGGCAGCTCGTTCAGATGATAGAGAGTATGGTAAGTTATTGCTCTATCAATTTCCTAAACAAAGGTTAGTGTACGGGCCGAATCAAATTGAGGCTTTAATTAACCAAGAGCCAGATATTTCTCAACAGATTTCTCTTTGGAATCGGGACGGTTCTAAAGTTTTGCAAGGACACCTATTAATTATTCCCATTGAACAATCGCTGCTTTATGTAGAACCTTTGTATCTAGTGGCAGACCAAAATAGTGTCCCGACAATCGCTAGAGTAACAGTTGCTTATCAAAATAAAATTGTCATGGAACCAACCTTGAAGGAAGCTTTAGAAAAGCTATTCCAACGTCATCAGAGTTAAATTGCCGCTAATTGGCCACAAATTAGCAAGAAAGCTGATGCTGGTTCCAGAACGATCCTCAATATCCCCGAATTTGCCCAGAAAATTGCCTGCTCTGGTTAATCAGCCAATTTCAAAATCCAGTATCATTAAAGGATTGAGTTATTCTTTTAATTGGAAAAGTGGGCAATTAATTCTGTGCGAGATGAATTAATTATTAAAGGGGTAAAC
>NZ_JADBVE010000241.1:0-14787 GCF_020245285.1 Microcystis sp. M31BS1 | reverse complement strand
TGAAATGGGGCGAAAGTCTGTGGACTCTGTGTAAGACAGTACATGGTTTTTTAACTGTGGTATGCGACGGTGGTGGAAGCAGAAACTTAAATCGTGAGGTTTAGGAATCGCCGCACTTTTAGGGCGGCGAGGATGTCAATATCAACTTCCCTCCCAGATTTTTAAATAGGCATTTTCCATATTTTCAGCGAATTTTTTCCCTTGCCAGAGGGGGGCTGTGTCACGATTTCCTAACAGTTGATGGCTGATGTCTTGACGAAGGGAGCGATCGAGTCCTAATTTTACTCCCCAGTCGATATATTCTGCCTCATTCCAGCCAATTCCGGCTTCAATACCGGCATTAATCATAAAAGTATAACTATTGCGGGCGGAAAATTGTTCTCCTACTAATGTAACTAAAGGGATTCCTTGCCATAAAACTTCTAAGGTGGTGGTAGCACCATTGTAGGGATAGGTATCTAACACCACATCAGCAATCTGTAAATTAGCGCGATGGGTATATTCATCTATATCTCTCGGTAAAAACCGCAATCTTTGGGGATTAACTCCCTCCAGAATCGCTATTTCAGTAAATAATTCTTGAATTTTTTCAGTCTTACCGACTCCCTTAATCAGAAAATAACTATTAGGGACTTGTGCGAGAATTTTCATCTGAAGTTTAATAGTATCAGGATGACGTTTCATGCCACTTTGTACGGAAAAATAGATGGTAGCATCGGGGGGAATTTCTAAATCTTCTCGACGGAGATTGGGAGTGCCGATTTCAAAACCATCCACTGCTAAATATGTCTCTGGTAAACGATATATTTTTTCTCGATAATATTCCTCCGCTTGCTGGGGTAAAACGTAGGGATCGGCGATATAATAATCAATAGTTGCTAATCCAGAAGCATCCCAACCTAACCAAGTCACTTGTTTTGCTGCGGGTTTCAGGGCGATAATCTGATTGGTGAGATTATGGGTTAAACTGTCTAAATCTACTAGAATATCTATCCGATCTTGTTGAATTTGTTGGGCAACTTCTAGGGGATTTTGAGCGTAGGGAAAATGACGGATAATATCTCGGCTATCCCGGAACCATTGACGGGTAATTTCATCTTCTTCTTGGTTAATAGTATAGATGGCTATTTGCAATTTTTCTCGATCGTGATGGTGAATTAACCAACGACTTAACCAACCGACAGAATGATGTTTAAAGGTACTGGCAAGATAACCAATAGTTAGTTTTTCTGAAGCTTTTTCGTTTGTAATTAAAGGAGTTTTAAAACTATTATTATCAAGAAAAATTTCGGCGATGCGATTAGTTAATTGTCGATTGGCTAAGGCTCGATCTCCTAGGTAGGGTAGGGGACTAGAAACATTGAGAAAGCTAGTTTTAATAATCGGTTCTAAAGTGATATTTTTCTGACGGGTTAATTCCTGTAATAAATCATGATATTCTTGATAAATATGATCAATTTCTTGCCAAACTCCCCAGCGCAAAAGTATTAACAAAATTAGATAATTACTGTATAACTTTAGGGTTGGGGTTAGACAAATTTCTCGCAATTGATAGGCAGTTATTAAAGAATTATCAAAGTCTTCTGCTAAAATATAGAGGTTAACCAATTGTTCCAAAAGACTCAGATCATTTGGTCTTAATTGCAGACAAAGTTTAATAATTTCCACTCCAAAAGTGGGACTTTGTTGCTCGTTGGTGACTCGTGCTGCTATCTGAAAAGCTTGCGGGATAAAACTATCGGCTAATTCCTCCAGATAGGGTAAACTTACTTGAGCTAAATCTAAAGTTAATTCGTGGGGATATAAAAGACTTTTGAGAACTACATTTAAAAGCAATTCTCGATCGGGATTATATCTGAGATTGTCTTGAATAGGATAATTAAGAAGTTCTTCTGGATCAAATATTTCTAAATCTAAAGCTAAGTCGAATAAAGCTAATAAATTATTAATTGACTTGGGAACAATTTCCTGTAGATGATAGCGAAAATATTCTACAGCTGCCAGATCACCTTTTGTTTGTTGTCGTCGCGCTTCTGCGTCTAAAACCGCTTCTAATTCTGCTTGCCATTGCTTAACTTGTTCTGGATTGCCTTCGCTTAAAATACTTTGCCACATTACCTGCGCTTCTGCTTCTAAATTTTGCAGAAGATAGGCAACTCCCAAGTACCAATAGTCAGAAATATTTTCGGAATTGTTATCGATTATTTCCTCGTAGATTGCCGCAACTTGAGGATAATCTTCGGCAATTAAAGCTTGATAAGCGTCAGGATGCCACATAAATCAGTTATCAGTTTTTTGAGATAATATTTTCAGAAAATCTTGATGTTCTTGACTGGCTAAACCTTGCTGTAAAACTGTCAAAACCTGTCCCAAGTTACCCGCTAATAAAGCATTAACATCTAACCAAAGACTGGGGAAAACCTGCGAGTAAATTATCCCTCGACTATCGGGTTCAAGTTTAATATATTCTCCAGCATTTAATCGGAACCAATCTAATTGACGTTCATAAACTCGCCAAACAAGATATTCTTGCACTTGATTACGACGATAAACTCGCCATTTATTGTGGAGATCATAGGAAGCAGTAGAAGCGGCAATTTCTACGATTAATTCCGGCGCACCTTCGATATAATCATCGTCACTAATAGTTGATTGTCCAGCAATTTTAATTCTTAGTAAAGCATCTGGTTGTACTTCATTATCTGCGTCCAGACGCACTGTAGTATTATCCGCAGACATTACCCCAATTGTGGCAGCTTTATAGACCCCTAACCAAGTTAAAATATCAGAATGAGGTTCTCCATGACTCTGCACTCGTACAGGAGAGGACATATAAACTATTCCTTCAATTAATTCGGCTTTTTTTACTTCAGAAAGGTTCTGATAACGACGCTCAAATTCCTGGCGACTTAGTTGATCACCATTTTCTAAAGGAGGGGTTTTAGGGAGGGAATAAATAGGTTCAGAAGTGATCATTTTATTTGCCCCAAACAACAGTAAAGCTCAAAAATAATTGACTCATAAGTAGGTAGGCACAATTATTTGTAGGATGGGTTAGCGGTAGCGTAACATGAGCGGGCGTTGGGTTTCATGCTTCAACCGTTCGGCAAAAGCTCACGGCCGAAGCCCAACCTACGTTCTGGAAACTGTCAACTTAAAACTTACATCTGATAACTGATAACTGATAACTGATAACTGATAACTGATAACTGAAATTAAACCACTTTAGCGATGGCTGCTTCTAGCTTATCCATAGCCTCATCTACTTCTGTTTCCGAGACAATTAAAGGAGGTACAAAACGGAGGACTTTCGGACCTGCGGGAGCAATTAATAAACCCTCGGCCAAGGCTGCATTAACAATAGTAGATGAAACCAACTCACTTTCTGAATTAATTTCCAGACCATTAATTAAACCCCAACCGCGCACATCGACAAATAGATGGGGATATTGAGAAGCAATCACCCGTAAACGGCTGCGTAATTGTTCCCCTCGCTGCTGGACATTTTCGAGAATGTGATCCCGTTCAATGGTTTGTAATACTGTTAAAGCTGAGGCACAAGCGAACGGATTACCCCCAAAGGTACTCGCATGACTACCCGGTTCAAACACATCACAGAATTTTCTGCACATCATCGCACCGATGGGAATACCCCCCGCTAAACCCTTAGCAGATGTGAAGATATCTGGTTCCACTCCTAAATTCTCATAACCCCAGAGTTTACCAGTTCTTCCGACTCCCACCTGTACTTCATCAAAGACAAGCAAAATGTTATTTTCGTCGCAAATTTGCCGTAAACGTTGGAAATATTCGATATCCCCCGGACGAACTCCCCCTTCACCCTGCAAGGGTTCCAACATAATCGCAGCCACACGACGATTACCCTCATCGAGATCAGCGATCGCATTTTCCACCGCTTCGATATCATTATAGGGAATATAGGCAAACCCCGGCATCAGGGGTTCAAAGTCTTTTTGATACTTCGGTTGACCGGTTGCGGTGATGGTAGCTAAAGTCCGACCGTGAAAACTAGCGTGAGCGGTTAAAATAACCGGCTGTTCGAGGAAATCTAGCACCGTATGGGCATATTTTCGTACTAATTTAATCGCCGCTTCGTTCGCTTCCGCACCAGAATTACAGAAAAAGACTTTATCCGCGCAGGAATGATCGACAATCCATTTAGCTAGTTCCCCTTGTTCGGGAATATAGTATAAATTCGAGACATGATGGAGTTTTTGGATTTGCTGACTAACCACTTCAATTAAAGCGGGGTGTGCGTGACCGAGGGTACAGGTGGCAATTCCCGCAACAAAATCAAGGTATTGTTTACTGGAAGTATCCCAGAGAAGACAGCCTAACCCTTTGGCGATCGCAATGGGAAAACGACCATAAGTATTCATCACATAGCTGTTAAAACTATCTCGATCGAAGGGTTGATTCGGGTTTAAATTGGGAGTGGGATCAACTAGGGTTGGTTCTAAAAGGGTTTCTGGACTCACTGGGGAACTCCTGCGCGATTAGACATAGGGGAAATTATAATCAAATCCGTCTGAGAAGGACGGGTTATTTAGATTAAAAACTGATTTCATTGTAATTTACTAGACAGTCTTAGGGGTGAATTTTGCTTGTCTATCAGTGAAGATAAATATCGTCGTCTGCGTCAGGAATTAATCGGGGGAATTTTTGCCCTGATCGTGGTGTTTTTGCTCGGTACGCTTTGGTATCATCTGATCGAGGGTTGGAGTTTGCTAGATTCGGCCTATATGACGATTAGTACCCTCGCTACCGTCGGTTTTGGCGAAATTAATCCCCTAGGTGAACGGGGACGACTGTTTACAATGGTTTTGATCGTGATGGGAGTAATCACGATCGGTTATATTGTTAATCGCTTGACCGAAGCTTTAATTCAAGGCTATTTTCAAGAGGGACTCAAACAGAGACAGGAGAAACGCGTGATCGATCGACTATCAGAACACTATATCATCTGTGGTTTGGGTCGCACAGGCAGACAGGTAGCGATCGAATTTTACGCGGAAAATATTCCTTTTGTAGTTATTGATACAGACCCCCTACAGGTAAATCGGGCCAAAGAATTAAATTATATTGTTGTTCAAGGAGATGCCACCTTAGATAAATCTTTACAAATGGCAGGAATTGAACGCGCTATTTGTATTGTGGCCGCTTTAACTTCCGATGCGGAGAATTTATATACAGTGTTGTCTGCTAAAACTCTCAATCCGAAAATTCGCGCCATTGCTAGGGCCAGTACCGAGGAAGCAGTACAAAAATTACAACGGGCCGGGGCCGATGCGGTAGTATCTCCCTATATTACCGGCGGTAGAAGATTAGCGGCCGCGGCCCTACGACCCCAGGTGATGGATTTTGTTGATGGGATTTTAACTGGAACCGATCGATCGTTTTATATGGAAGAATTTTTAATCGATCCGAGGACTTGTCCCTGTGTCGGTTTAAGTCTTAGTCAAGCACATTTAAGATCTCGATCGGGGGCGTTAGTTTTAGCTATACGTCGCGCTGATGGTACGCTAATCGGGGGACCGACTGGCGATACGGAATTAATGGCCGGGGATCTGTTAATTTGTATGGGAACGGCCGAACAATTACGCAGTTTAACTCAGATTTTAATCCCTATGCGCTCAGATGGTTTACGTTTACCGAAGCATTAGTTAGGGTTTGCGCCAAAAAGTTTGTAGGATGGGTTAGTGGTAGGGTAACATGAGCGGGTGTTGGGTTTCATGCTTCAACCCAACCTACGTTCTCTAGAAGACTTATCACCAACTTTCTTGAGCTTTCTCTTCCATTTTATCTAGACAAAATATAATAAATATTAGTGACGGCATGACCAGAAATATATCCTTGAGTTTTACCTGTTTTAACTGTATTTAATGCTTGTACAGATGCTGGAAAATGTGGTTCACGCTTACCCAAAACATCTAGCAATACATCACTGTCGAATAAGACTCGTTTCACCGATACTTCTCCACTAAATAATCAATATACGATTCTTTTGGGTCTTCTGGTTCTAAATCGACAACCCCCACTAAGTCTCTTGTCCAAGGATCAAGATCGCTTAAATCATCTGTTAGGGAATGAGAAGTAGTTTCTGAGGATACATTCTGACGAAAAACACGCCCATATTCTAATGCTTTCTCAAAATCCTCCTGATCAGAAATTGATCCAGAAAGATTATCTAACCAGTTTTCAGACGAAGATTTTTCAGTTTCCAAATCGACCAAACCTGTTAAATTTTGTGTAGAGGCATCAATATCATTGAAATTATCTGCTAGGGAATGAGAAGTAGTTTCTGAGGATACATTCTTAGGATTAAATCGCTCTTGAATTCTGAAAATTATTAAACTACTATAAGCTCTCAATTGGGTGACTAAAGATTTGTCAGTATCTTGGAAATATTCGGTTATAGTACGATTAGAAATTGAGAGAGTATTTTTAGCTCCCTGGTAAATTTGCTCTAGTTCTGAATCGGCAAACATATCAATAAACACATCTATCGTTTCCGAGAGAAGGTGTAAACCTTCCACCACTCTGATTAAATCGGCTTTTTCCTCACCAGTCTTTCCCTCATTGATCTGAGCAAGGCCGATAAATAATTTAGCATAGGCAGTTACTCTATCGGTAAATTCATTGATAATCTCAATCAAATTTATTGCCGAACCCTCATTCTTATATTGTTCCCATACCTGAAACCATAGTTGATTAATTCGCCCAAATATATCGGCTCTTGCTTGATAAGTTTTAGAGTGATCCTTAACTTGCTCAACTAAAATTTTAGTTTCTTGTAAGTACCTAGGCAAAATTATTTACACATGACGATCATTGCCCCGTAAGGGTTTTAGCTCGATCGGGCAGGTAATTAATTTTGCATGACTACTTAGTAAATTATCCAGGATGATTCGATCAGAATCGGTGACAATCTGATTGAGTTTATCTGTAATATCTTGCAGATTTTCTAACAAAAATTGTCCTAAATTTTCCCGTTCGACCAAAGTTTGCAGACTATTCATCGTACTTACCTCTCCTAAGACTGACGATCAAACAGAAATGAGTAGCCAAAATCATCAGCCCTAAACGTCCATTGTAACAATTTTGGGGTCTAAATCCTGTTTAAAAGGTATAGGAGAGGGGGAATTATAAATTATGAAGTGGGGAAGTGGGGAAGTGGGGAAGTGGGGAAGTGGGAAGAATAAATAAAAATAATCTCCTGTCTCCTGTCTCCTGTCTCCTGTCTCCTGTCTCCTGACTCGGAGACTACTGACTCCGTACTCCTCAATCTAGCGTCTGTGAGGAATTGAGAAATTGGGGATGAGATGTTAGTACAATCGGGGAATAGTAAAAGAAAAAACCCCTATTGCTCATGAGTCAAAATCCCAATTCTTCCTCGCGACCACTGCAGCCGCTGCCGGTTCCCTCCATGCCGATACCTCCCTCAGAGTTAATCACGGAAATCAGCATGGGGATAACTGAAGAAATGACGCAACAAGTGGCGACACCGACCAAAAACGTGCCGAATATGCCGCAAAATGGTCAAATTTCCGCCCCACGTCCTCCCCAAAATCGCGCTCCCAGTCAGGCTGCTTCTCCCCAAACGCCACCCCGGCCGGGTCGCGCTCCCAATCAACCCACCTTAGAACATTTGCTCCGGATGGCCTTTGATCGGGGTTATTCGGACGTTCACCTAGGAGTTGGAGAAAAACCCCGGATGCGGGATCGTGGTGAAATGATTATTCTCAACTATCCTGAAATTGACATCAACACTTTTTATAGTTGGTTACGGGAAATCCTAGGGGAAGAAGAAATCCTTCGCTTTAAAAAAGACCTAGAATTTGACGGTGCAACTCAGTACGAATTCGCTAGGGTGCGGATTAATATCTTTGAAAGTCTGCGCGGTCCTGGGATGGTTTTGCGTCTAATTCCCATGAAAATCCTCACTATAGAACAATTGGGCTTACCGGCTGTGTTACGGAATGTGTGCGATGTGCAGAAGGGATTGATTTTAATCACCGGTCCGACGGGTTCAGGGAAAACCACCACCCTCGCAGCCATGATCGATTACATCAATAAAGAACACGCCAAACATATTATCACCATCGAAGACCCGATCGAATTTGTCCATCAAAGTCGTCGCAGTTTGATCAAACAACGGGAAGTGGGAATACACACCCATGAGTTCGATAATGCCCTAAAAGCCTCTTTGCGGGAAGACCCAGATATTATTCTGGTGGGGGAGATGCGGGACAAATCCACCGTTAATACGGCCCTGAAAGCTGCCCAAACCGGTCACTTAGTCATGGGAACCCTGCACACCAACAGTGCCGTTAAAACTCTGGAGCGGATTTTAACTCTTTATACCGCCGAGGAACGGGAATCGATGCAAGTGGCGATCGCAGAATCCCTGGTTTGTATTATTTCCCAGGGTTTATGTCGTACCACCGACAGTAAACGGACCGCTTTTCACGATATTCTCGTCAACACAGAAACCGTCAAAGATTACATTTGCAGCGGCAAAAATGACGAAATTCTCGAATTAATGAAAGATGGCGAATACCATGGCATGATTACCACTAATCAATCTCTGTTTAACCTCTATCAAGAGGGACGGATTAGCGATGAGGTCGCCCTGGAAATGTCCCCGGTTCCCAATGAAATGGCGATGATGTTGCGGGGTAGAATCTAGAAAAACCCTGAAGGAAATCCTTGAGGGGTCAAGAGTTGAGTAGTCTAGAAAAATAGAAGCTCCTATTGATTCCCTAGGGGAACCCCTCAAGTGACCACTTCCGCGATTGTGTTGCCCGATATTTTTAAAGGCATCGCCCTGTTTACCCCCGGGGGCGACCTGATTTACTGTATCGATCCTGATAAACAAACTCATTGGCATCTGAATCTCTGTGCTGCTCTCCAGTCCGCTTTAGGGTTGCCAGAACCCCCCCATTTTTTAGTTCCTAGTTTTACTGCTACCATCGATCGCTGGCGAGATCCCTACAGTCACCGTATTCATACTAGAGCCGAAGTCTATCCCCTGGTCCGTCGCTATCAGCCTTTATTAAATGCTATTTTCGCCACGGATGATCGAGCTTGGTTTACTGTACCTTGGCAGGAACAATCCTCTAATCCCACTATCTTAGAAACCTATCGTCAGCAGTTTCCCCAACTTTGGCAATCCCACGATCTGATTCTCCGTTATCAGGAGCGCCCCCCAACCACTTCAGGGATTACTGCTGACTCTGACTATACTAATCCTAGTCCCAAGGGTTATGTTTTGCGGTTATTTGTCTCCGGTAATAATGCCAATACTAAACACACCCTAGAATCGATCCATCAGCTTCTAGAGCGAGAATTACACCATCCCTATACTCTAAAAGTGATCGATATCTCTAAGCATCCAGAACAAGCGGAATCTAATCATGTCTCTGCTATTCCCACTTTAGTCCGGGTTTGGCCGCAACCGGTGAAACGCATCATCGGCGAATTTGAGGATTTACCGCGAGTATTACAGATTATCGCCACCGCTTAGGGGTTAAAGACTTCTGACTCAATCCCTCGCCACCATTCGCCCAATTTCATTAAGTCTTGCTGAATATCATCCAATTCTTGAATATATTCCTCTTGGGAAAGACTGGCGCGACGTTCTTGCAGTTTTTTGAGACGTAATTGCACCAACAGCCAAGGCTTAGAAATACCGTTAGTTTCTTCAATATAGCGAGCAATATCTTGACTATCCATAGTTTTTACTGTTATTGTCCTATATTTTGTCAAATTAAGCCGAGACTCCTTTTTTTAGTTGCAGAAGATTATGTTTGATTTTAGCCACTATTACCCCTACGCCGAATTAGTTTCTTTCCTCAAAAACCTAGCCTCATCCTATCCTAATTTAATTAGCCTCACCTCGATCGGTAAAAGCTACGAAAATCGAGATATCTGGTTAACTACCCTCACAAATCAAGCCACAGGCCATTATTTAGAAAAACCTGCCTATTGGATCGATGCTAACACCCATGCGGGGGAAGTAACAGGCTCTGCCGTCGCTCTCTACACTATCTCCCATCTTTTGCGCCAATACGGTCATAATTCCCCAATTACCAGACTTCTTGACCATTACACTGTCTATATTTTGCCGCGATTGGCCGTGGATGGAGCGGAAAAATATCTCACTACTCCCTATCTGTTACGATCGAGTATTCGCCCCTATCCCCACACGGATGAGAAACCGGGGCTATATCCTGAAGATATTAACGGCGATGGTTTAATCCTACAAATGCGCCAAAAAGATACCTGTGGCGCTTGGAAAATTTCTGAACAAGATCCTCGCATTATGGCGCGTCGCGAACCGGAGGAATTTGAGGGAACTTTTTACACTTTGCTCACCGAAGGTTTAATCCGCGATTACGATGGCTATAATTTTACCACTGCCCCCACCCTAGAGGGTCTGGATTTTAACCGCAATTATCCCGTTTATTGGGTTCCTGAAGGGGAACAACAGGGGGCCGGAGATTTTCCTTTTTCGGAGCCAGAAACCCGTGCAGAAGCGGAATTTTGGGCAAATAACACTAATATTAATGGCTTCGTTACCTATCATACCTATTCAGCAGTCATGTTGCGTCCCTATAGCACCCATCCCGATGAATATTTCCCCGTGGAAGACTTAGAAATGTATAAATATATTGCTGACAAGGGAAAAGCAATGACTGGTTATGAATGCGTTTCTGTCTATCACGATTTTCGTTATCATCCCAAAGAAGTGACTAACGGTGCCATGGATGATTACGGTTACGATCATTTTGGTTGGTATGGTTTTACGGTGGAGTTATGGGATGCACCCACCCAAGCGGGAGTGAAAAAAGATGATTATATTCAATGGTTTCGCTGGCATCCTTTGGAAGATGAATTGAAGTTACAGCGTTGGAATGATGAGAATTTGGCGGGAAAGGGTTTTATTAATTGGCAAAGTTTTGATCACCCCCAATTGGGAGAGGTGGAAATTGGCGGTTGGGACTTTAAAAATGTCTGGCAAAATGCCCCAGAAAAGTATTTACCGGATTTATGTGAGAAACAATGTCAGTTTACTATTGCCCATGCTTTAATGTCACCTCTTTTAGCTATCTCTCGTCTTGATCTTAAGTCGGAGGGAAATGGTATTTATCATCTGGTTTTACAGTTGGAAAATCAGGGATTCTTACCCACTTATACCAGTAAAAAGGCACTGGAAAGAAAGATCGTTCGTCCCATTCAAGTCAAGTTAAATTTAGCCGATGAGGTGAGTTTAATAGTGGGAAAATTAGAGCAGGAAATCGGTCACTTAGAAGGGCGATCAAATAAAGTATATAGTAGCCTCGCTCATGGTTTAGATTATCGCTGTACGGTGGAATGGGTGATTAAAGGTGTTTCTGGTCAAGAAATCGAGATTATCGCTATAGCTGAAAGAGCCGGAACAGTCAGACAAAAAGTAATTTTATAGAGCTATTTTGTTCGATAAAATTGTTAAATAAGTCTCGTTAGATTCCGTGGGTAAAACTCGTAGTTTTTGGCTGCGAAGATCTGGTTCTAATCCCAAAGCTTCTAAAGGAATTACTCCTAATAAGTTGTTTTGACCTCCAGGTAATTCCAAACATTCAAAAGTCCCTTCCCGTCCCGCAATAATCAAGGTAGCATCGCGAAAAATTCTCGCTTTTCCTATCCCTTTAGCCGTAGCCACATCTACTTCTTTTAAAAGCTGTAAACCCAAGCGGGAGATTACTTCCGGCACCAGACAAACAGTAGTTGCTCCCGTATCAACCAAGACATTTTCTAGGGTAAGAGAGCGAATTTGATCGGGAGAAATTACAGCCGCCGCTGCTAGAATTTGATCCGCGCGATTGATCACTGTAATGCTGGTGTAAATTTTGCCCATATCTTCTGCAATAATTGCTGGATTAACCATCATATTACCCTCAATTGTACCCCTAAATTATACCAGAATAACTGCTAACAACAATTTTAATTATTAATCCGGCCATCGGGCATAATTGCACCGCGGAAGTTAACTCCCATCAGATTAGCACTCATTAACTCGGCACGAGTTAGATTAGCATTACTTAAATCGGCACCGGTGAGATTTGCTCTAGCAAAGAAAGCATCGATTAAGTCAGCTTCGCTGAAATTAACTCCTGAAAGATTAGCCCTTCTTAAGTCAGCATGATTCATTCTTGCTGCTTGAAAATTAGCTTGACTAAGATTAGCTCGATCAAATTTTATTTGAGTCATAATTGCACTATGAAAATTTGCCTGCATTGCTTCCGTATCGGTCATTTTTGAACGCACTAAATTGGCTCCCGCTAGATTTGCCCCCACTAAATGCGCCCCGATTAAATTAGCATCAGTAAGTAAAGCATCTTGGAGATTAGCATTAGTTAAATCCGCTTTTCTGAGGTCAACATTGCACAAATTAGCCTCCTTTAAATTGGCTCCTACTAGATTTGCACGCACCAGATAAACCCCTTTCATATTAGCCCCTTGCAGGTCGGCGCGATAGAGATTAGCACTTTGTAAATTAGTGTTATGATTTTTCTTTTCCTGACGCATATTTGTTCCCCGCAAACAAGCACCAGTGAGGTTAGCACCACTTAAATCAGCCCCCCGTAAATCCGCCCCGATTAAGTTAGCATCAAGTAACGTCGCTAGGGTTATATCGGTATCACGAAGATTAGCACCTTGTAGCATCGCTCCGTGTAAATTGGCACTGCGTAAATCTGCCCCATTTAAGTCAGCTTGGTTGAGACTAGCACCGCTTAAATTAGCTGTCACAAGATTAGCTTGAGCGAGATTAGCCCGGTTAAGATAGGTAAAGAGAAGATTGGCTCCGTGCAGATCTGCTTCATTTAAAACAATGCCAATTAAGTCAGCACCAACTAAATTAACTCCGGGTAATTTTAAGCCACTAAATTGAGTTTCTCCTGCGGCATAACGTTCAATTAATTCGTTGGGTTTCATAGGTAGAATGTCCAGATAAATTTGGATAAAAAATTAAAGAATTTTTTGTAAAGTTTGCACCAGAATACTGGCGGTTTGAACGTTAGCATCCGTATCCATTTGGGTTTGAGCAATATTGTATAGTTGAATTTCGATATCCTTGAGAGATTTCCCACTTTCGATGAGTTGTTGTAGTAAATCTTCTAGGGTATAACTTCGCAGAGTTGACCAATCTTGACCGCTCCGATCCCAAGGATGAAATAGGAGCGAGAAAATCAATATTTTGGCGCGTAAAGGATTAGCATACTGGAAAATTTCTAAACGAATTTCAAAGGGGTCGTAGGCGGGAATTTGTGGGGAATTACTGGGGTTGTTATTTGAGGAAGCCGGCTCGGCAAAGGGCAATTCCATGACTAATTGTGGTTCATTTAGATTGATGATCGAAGAGGAAAAATCCACAGGTTCACTTCTAGAGGGGGAGAAAGATGTGGTTTTAGCTGCAGAATCAGAATCATTCTTTAGATGAACTATTTGAGTGTTCAAGATTTGACTTTTTGACTCATTATCCTCTTCTTCGTCATCGTTATCAGTATCGTAGAGAGGCTCTAGCTGGGTAAGAATAATATCGGCTAGGGCTAGGTAGAGAGCTTTTTTATTAATATTTTTGGCAACTTGCTTGAGAGTTTGTCGCAAGCTTAGGAAATTGGGATTGTTTCGCTGAAGTTCTAAAACAATATTTTTTAAGCCATAATTATTAATCACCGCTTGATCGTTTTCCCAACGATTTTTACAAGCGGCAAACATTAATTTTTGAATTCTCGCCGTCTCTCGATGATTTTCTAGGCTACTAACCACCTGTCTTAATAAATTATCTTCCTCGTTGTTGACATCATTATTAACGTTGGTGAAGCTAGGGTTAACTTCCGGTTCCACTGGTAATAATTGATTGTCGTAGGCGGCAGCAATATTACTATATAATTGACTGATTTGCTCGATAATAACCGTTGCTACTCCCAGATAAACTTTAGGACGATTGAGGGTTTTAACTAATTTATAAACAGAAAAAGTTAATTGTTCTTTACTTGTTTTAAGTTCCACTAACTCCTTCACCAAGTCTTCCATACCCACACTGTTCAAAATATTAGGATCATTTTCCCAAGATTTTTTACAGATACAAAAGATTAATTTTTTGATCCGTAATTTTTCTTCGTGGCTGTCGAGATAGCGAACTACGTCATTAAAAACTTCGATGGATAATTGCATAGTAACCTCTGATCCGAGAAAGGAGCCAGCTCTCGCACGCCTCCTCTACTATAGCGGTATGCTATTGGCCTCTCGCAAGTCAGCTTGCCAGAATATATAGGGTCTGCTGAATAAATCTAAAAACCTTGTTGGATAGGACTTTTAGACTTTTTTCCCCTCAAAAAGTGCCAGCCATTGCGGGGATCGGGGGGAAAATTCAGGTGCTTTTTCCCTGAAAATTAGGTAGTTGACCACCTGAAAATCGGTAAAACCCTACACCCTACACCCTACACCCCACACCCTACCCCCACGAAAAACTTTTTCAGCAGACCCTATATAAGTTATTCCGGCTCTTCTGGCGCTCGAAGATATTCTAGCCTAAAAGCGTGGAGCTATTCAGTTGGGTTTGCTGGATCTGGTCCCTAAAATTATACTTTGCACGGCTACAACTTGCATTTTTTACTCAAGGACAATAATATAGTTTAAGAGTCATAATTAGAAGCAAAGCACTCATTAAAAACATGATTAACCTAGAATTCACGGAAGAAGAAAAGAACTCACTGTATT
>NZ_JADBVE010000240.1:0-7074 GCF_020245285.1 Microcystis sp. M31BS1 | reverse complement strand
TTCTCGGCAGATTTTGGGATAATATTTTTAAAAGATTTTTTTCATAATGGAAATCTGCGAGTCTAAAAAATTTTTGCAAAGATTCCCATTATAAGAAAAGCATAGCGCAAGTCGCCGGCAAAGTCAAGTCCTTTCCCATTAATTATGGGTGCGAATTTCCCGGAATCAAAAAAGGGGGTTAGTGGTGAGTCAGACCAAATATAGGTTACACTTCATCTTTAATGGGAAACGCTGTCATTCCGTGTAGAGAATATGACTAGACAAACCGCTAATCTCGGACAAACAGGAATTGCCGTCAGTGCCTTGGGAATTGGGACTTGGGCATGGGGAGATAAACTATTCTGGAACTATGGCAAGGAATACGGAGCTAGTCAGGTAGAGGAGGCCTTTCAAGCGGCAGTAGAGGCAGGAATCACCTTTTTTGACACTGCCGAAGTCTATGGACTGGGGGAATCGGAACGACTCTTAGGAAAATTTACGCAAGAGACTGATATTCCCATCGATATTGCCAGCAAATTTGCCCCCGTACCGTGGCGATTTGGGGCGAATGCGGTTCATAATGCCATTAGCGAGAGCTTAAACCGTCTAAAAACCGATAAAATTACCCTTTACCAAGTACATTGGCCCTTCACCTTCCTAATTAGCCAAGAAACCCTAATGAATGCCCTAGGGGAAGAAGTAAAACGCGGCCGGATTGGTTCCGTGGGTGTAAGTAATTATTCCGCCGAGCAAATGCGTCAAGCAAGCCAGATTTTGGCGAAAAAAGAGGTTCCCTTAGCGGTCAATCAGGTGCAGTATTCGCTTTTGTATCGCAAAATAGAAACTAAGGGAATTTTAGCCACGGCCAAGGAATTAGGTGTCACCATCCTCGCCTACAGCCCCCTCGCTCAAGGACTACTGACGGGTAAATATAGCCCAGAAAGCCAGAATTTGCCCGATGGAGCCAGAAAAGTTGACTCGCGGTTCAAAAAAGAAGGTTTGGAGAAAATAGCCCCAATTTTAAGGGTACTGCAAGAATTGGGCGAAAAATACCAAAAAACCCCCGCACAAGTCGCCCTCAATTGGTTAATCGCCCAAGGGGATGTAATTCCCATTCCGGGGGCCAAAACTGCGGCCCAAGCGAGGGAAAATGCCGGGGCGTTAGGATGGAGTTTAGAAGCGCAAGAGGTGACGCAATTAGAACAGATGAGCCGGCCTTGGCTGTAAAAATCAAAACTTTTGATTTTTGATCACCATTCTGGAAAAAGTCTCTAACTTTTTGGTGATCAAGATTAAAACAGGCTACAATCTTTGCATACTGCTGTACTACTTAAGAAAACTGGGGACAAAATTAATGGCGACAATGACAAATAATCCCGATCGAGATAAGGCCTTAGGTTTAGTCTTAAATCAAATCGAGCGCAACTTTGGCAAAGGTTCGATTATGCGTTTAGGAGACGCCACCCGGATGCGGGTGGAAACCGTGCCTAGTGGTGCTTTAACCCTAGATATGGCTTTGGGTGGCGGTTTACCGAAAGGCCGCATCGTCGAAATTTACGGGCCGGAAAGTTCCGGAAAAACCACTTTAGCCCTCCATGCGATCGCAGAAGTGCAAAAAGCTGGGGGAGTGGCGGCCTTTGTCGATGCGGAACACGCTTTAGATCCCACCTATTCGGATGTTTTAGGGGTAGATATCAATAATTTACTGGTGGCACAACCGGACACGGGGGAGGCAGCCTTAGAAATAGTTGACCAGTTAGTGCGTTCTTCGGCCGTGGATATCGTCGTCATCGACTCGGTGGCCGCTTTAGTGCCGCGGGCGGAAATTGAGGGGGAAATGGGGGATAATCAGGTGGGTTTGCAGGCCCGTTTGATGAGTAAAGCCCTGCGAAAAATTGCCGGTAATATTGGTAAATCCGGTTGTGTGGTGATTTTCCTCAACCAACTGCGGCAAAAAATCGGTGTCACCTACGGTAATCCTGAAGTGACCACCGGAGGAACGGCCTTAAAATTTTATGCCTCGGTGCGTTTAGATATCCGTCGCATTCAAACTTTGAAAAAAGGCACGGAAGGGGAATACGGAATTCGGGCTAAAGTTAAGGTGGCTAAAAATAAAGTCGCGCCTCCTTTCCGGATTGCTGAATTTGATATTATCTTCGGTAAAGGCATTTCCCAGGTGGGTTGTATGCTCGATATCGCCGAACAAACTAACGTAGTTACTCGTAAAGGGGCATGGTATAGCTATAATGGCGAAAATATTGCCCAGGGTCGCGATAATGCCGTTAAATATCTCGAAGAAAAGCCAGAAGTAGCGGCGGAAATTGAGAAGTTATTGCGGGATAAATTAGACATGGGTTCGGTTCCTTTCCCCACGGAACCGGCCGATGAGGACGAGGAGGACGATCTGGAACCAGAAATCTAAAAGAAGAGGGTTTGAGGTCTTGGTTATCCCCCAGTTTCGGGGGATTTTTTTGTTTCAGAATCGATAGATTTAGCGGCTTCTAACCATGATTGTAACCCTTTTTTAGTTGGTGTTCCTTTAGTAGTAAAAGTCCATAGATCTCGTTTATGTTGGGGTCCGTAGCTGATATGAATTGGGCGATTAATTCCGTAAAAATAGAGAGAGTCAAAGGGTAATTTTGCGGTTAAAATCCAATCTATCAGGCGATCGCTCGTTAAATCGATAATCCGAAAATCACAGGCTGCCCCCAATCGCTGACAATAATATTGACCTTTTTGATTAATTTCGTGGGCGCAATGTTGATCACGACTGGGATCGATTCTACCGTTTTTTAAGCCGGTGATTGGGTCTTTTTTTTGGAGAAATTTTCTCAGATCATTGGAACAAAATCCGTAGGTTAATTGGAATTTTTCTCGACCAAAATTATCAATAATTGGATCGATAATAAAGTGAGCGAGATTTTGCCAAGCGGTTATCGTTGCAGGATTTTTTGGATAGGGGTCGATTTGTGCTGCGTACTTTTGATAGGTTTGGGAACAGGTACAGAATTCTTCTAGGGTTAAATATTTACCAATTAACATAATCAGTTATCAGTTTTTAGCTATATCCTATCACCCGATTTAGCTATTTTGCCAAAGCTGCTTTTTTGCGACCATAATAAACAGCGATAAAAGCGCTGACATACATCCATAAACTATAGACAATTGCTGGAATGGTTAGATCGGGATTCTTTAATAAACCGGCAGTGATAGCAATAGCTAAAGTGCCGCTTTGAATACCCACTTCAATGGCGATACAAATTCTTTGGGGAATAGTTAATTGAAATAAACGACCACTGAAAAAACCAATTAGGGAAGCAATCGTATTTAAAATGATCACTGCGAGGCCAGTTTGAGCGATAAATAAAGGTAAACGTTGCCATTCTCTCAGGATTAATAAGAAGATAATAACCGCTAGAAAAATCACGGCCAAACGATTAGTTATCGGTTCCAGACTTTTGGCCAGTAAAGGGAAGTAATGGCGGATAGTCATACCCATAACCAGGGGTAAAACTATAATCAAAAATATCTGCGCCATAGTGGAACCAATGGGTAGGGAGATGGCGGCACTTTCCCCCATAAAATGCTGGAGAGTGAAACTAGCTAAAAAAGGTATTGTGAAAATGGTGATGATGCTGCTAAAAGCAGTTAAAGTAACAGAAAGGGCTACATCTCCCTTAGCTAAATAGGTTAAAACATTGGAGGAAGGGCCGCTGGGGCAAATGGCGACAATCATTAAACCGACGGCAATTTCTGGCCGGAGAGGCAAAAGAGAAACAATAATAAAGCCGACGATCGGTAGAATAATAATTTGATTGACTAAACCGATCAGGACTGCTTTGGGATAACGGGTGATACGCTGAAAATCGGCGAGAATTAATCCCAATCCCATGCCTAACATTAAAACGCCTAGGCCAACGGGTAAGAGGATATTAGTAAAAAAGTCGGCTTGCATGGGATAAAAGCGGAGAAGACGAGCTTATTTTCCCATAAATTGACTAATTTATTCTTGTCCCTAGTTAGGGTTTGCTGACTAAAAAACCCCCGGTGTGCAGGGGAGGTTAAATTGTAGGAGAAATCCAAACCTTGGCGATTTTAGTCCAGTTTCCCTTCCCGCTCTGGGATGATATCCCCGTCCTATTTCAGTTGCTTGGTGGCAACCATGGGATCACAGCTAGGGAACTGCCGATGCGACTGCCACTTTCGACATCAGCAATGCCTAGGGAATGTTGCCGCAGGACTTCCATCAAAAATAACGAGGGCAAATTTTCCTTCTAAATCCCGCAGTCCTTGAATTCCTTTCTGTTGATAAATTGCTAGGGCGATCGAGGTGGTAGATTTTTGGTGAACGATAGGTGAGTTTTTGCAGAGTTTTCCCTTCTCGATCGAGGGGCAGTTTTCTGTCATCTAAGTTGTGTGTAAACATAGCAACCCTCCAGATATCTACAGTTCTATTGTACCTTTATTCTTGGTTCGAGTGCGGGAGAATGTAATAATGTGTATTGTTCGTCAGAGAAGACTCAACCGTTGTTTGTTTTAAAGGTAGTCGCAAGTGTAAGCGGATTAATTTTTCTGAGCTTGTTGACCGATTCCCTCAGCACGATTACCGGTTTACTCTTTGCTTCTTTGTGCGATCAAGTTCGAGGATTTTTCTGGGGGAAAGTAATTGATAAACTAGCTAATTTTCTTGATATTAGTCTCTTTAAAAATCACAATTTATTAAACTTAATTAAGTAGTTAGGTGTTAAAAACTGTCAGATCCCCCCGCCTATCGGCACCCCCCTTATCAAGGGGGGCAGGGGGGATCGAACCTAAAATCTATCTTCAATTTAATTATAACCAGCTACTTAAGTCCACAAAAAAGGTTAAATTCTCCAGAAGAATTATCCTTAAGCTGTACTGAATTTAAACTGCGTAGGGGAAATTTTAGTACAAATGCTCGAACTTCCTCTCCCTGCTCCCAACTCCCTTGCAGTCTTAACGAGTAATTTAGACAGTCAACAGCTTACCTCAGTGGGTTGGTGGCAAACATTCAGGTTTGTGACAGCCGATCGAACCAAGCGATCACAGCGAGGGAACTGCTGATGCGACTGCCACTTTTGACATCACCAATGCCTAGGGAATGTTGCCGCAGGACTTCAATTAATCGGGTTTTATCGAAGATGCCCAAGTCTTCGATCGCCGATTCCTCTACCATTGTTTCTAACTGGGTTAAGCGTCGAGATAATCCTTGCCAATAGACTGCGTTAAAGTTCGCTTTAAAACGTCTTGTGCGAATTGCTTCCGGGAGAATTCCTTGCAGGGCCGATTGGAGTAGCGGTTTAACCATCCCCGGTACTTCTCGGAATTGCCTGGGTAGTCCCAGACAGTAGCAAATTACCCGGGGATCGAGGAAGGGTTGACTAATCCTCATCCCGGCAGGATTAGCAAGATACCAATTTGCCCAATTGCCGATCGCGGTTTGCAGTCCTAAACGGTTAAAGGATAGTTCGACGGGATAGCGGTAGATGTGACCCAGAGTTGCCAGTGCTTTCGGATACACTTGGTATTCTTGGGCAAAATCGGCTTTTATCCAGGGTGGAATCGCAAATTCTGACAGTTTCGGCCAGGTTCCGTAACCTCGTCGCCAGAAAGTAGCAATACCTGGTTTGAGGAAGGCAGGTAACAGGGGAAAAATCGCTAATTCCGCCAAAATTGACCAGAGACTTTCATTTTTGGTCTTTGCCCACCGACGGGCAAGCTGTAGGGTTTCTTGCCATTGTCCTTGATGTAATAGATCCGCAAGATGGTAGCGATTGCTTTCCAAGACTAATTCCGCCCCACCACCACTGAGAATGGTGTTTACTCCCAATTCGGCCGCTCGATCGACTAGGATTTTTTCCATGGCTAGATGAAATAAACCGGGATAGGGTTCATCGTGGGGGGGAATGCGATCGGAGAACCAATCGAAATCTAAAAGCTGATCACCATCGAGAAAATACGGCTCGATCGCTGCTTTTTGCTGGAGAATAAGGTTAATATAGTCGGTTTCTTTGACTAAACTAGGCATTTGATAGACCAGAGACAGGGTAAGAAGCTTTCTCTCCCCGATCGAGTCCCTGGCCAAACAGACGATCGAGGAACTGTCCATTCCCCCCGATAGGTGCGATGCCACTTTTCCCTCCCGGCAGCGTTCCCTAATCGAGTGCTGGAAAATCTGGCGAAACTGCTGGGCTGCCGCTGCTAGGGTGAGATGACTAATCGGTGCAATTTTTTCTTCCCAGTCCCAAGTCCAGTGTTTTTGTACTAAATTAGGCGGGGAAAATTCCCCGCAGCTGCCGGGGGATAGACGCTGGATTCCCTCAAAAGCGGTCTCTTCCCTGGGCAGTTCCACGAAAGCGAAGGGAAACATGAGAAAAGAAGCGAGAAAGTCTCGGTTAATCTTTGCCTTTTTTTGTCTGGCTAGGTGTTGTAAATCGCTGCTAATTCTAATGGTATGCTTGTCAAAAGTCCAGTATAAGGGATAACTGCCGATCGGGTCGCGCAGGGCGATCAAAGAGGATTTTTGACGATCAAAAATAACGAGGGCAAATTCTCCTTCTAAATCTTGCAGTCCTTTAATTCCTTTCTGTTGATAAATTGCCAGGGCGATCGAGGCTTCAGGATTAGTTTTTTCTCTAAAAGCTTCTGGGTAAATGGTTTTTAATTCATCTTGGTAATAGATTTTACCGATGAAGATAACTAGGTTTTTAGTTAGCTCATCTCTGGCATAGGTAATCAGATTACTGGTTAAATTAGAGATATTAAGCTCTGGGGTACTGGCTGGGGATAAACTAATTTCAAATGATCTGCTCATTTTTTTTTGACTAAGAATAGCTAATTACGGGAGTAAACTGTTCACAATGGGCTAGTTCATCTGTTAGGGTTAATTGCTGGCATTCTACCCAAGCGTGAATTTGGAAAGGATAATTATTAATAAGCTAAAACGCACTTAAACCACCTAAAATAGAAATAGTAATTTTAGAAAAATCCTACTTATGCCAGCCAAAGATTTCCTAGACTTAGAAGAAAAGAAAAACTTACAAAAAGCTCTTAAAGAAGAAGAAAGAGCAGAGG
>NZ_JADBVE010000024.1:0-12934 GCF_020245285.1 Microcystis sp. M31BS1 | reverse complement strand
TGGGGAAGTGGGGAAGTGGGGAGCTTTTCAGTGATCAGTAAACTGATAACTGATCACTGATAACTGATATAGGAACCTTTATTTGTCCTTTTGTCACCATTGGTTTAATTCTTTTGGCTATCCAATTACTACTTAAACGCCCTCAACAAACATAAATTATGAATTATGAATTATGAATTATGAATTGGGACTAGGAGGTGGTAATTTTTTCAGTTATCAGTTAACTGATGACTGAACACTGAACACTGAACACTGAACACTGATAACTGATAACTGATAACTGATAACTGATAACTGATAACTGATTAACGGACATTTTGAGCGATAAAATCTTCGATTAGCTGTTCTAAAGCGGCCGAGGAGGCGCGGGTAATCAGAAAACATCGAAACTCCTGGCCTTGACTGAGATATTGGGAATAGGCCGCCTGTAAAAAAGGTTTATAGCCGGAGTTTTTGCGAATATACACCTCAAAAAAGGCCAAAGATAGGGAATGGGCGTAACTATCGATCAGATATGGTGCTGGCAGGGTAAGATCGGCTATGGATTCGATCGCTTCGTTAATTCCCGCATCTAGTACCGAAAAATCGACGTGAGCTTGACCTTCAATCAGAGCTAAATATTTATTTTCGGTGTTGAGCAGGGGAAAAGAGCGCACCTGTTCAAAAATAGCGGGGGTAGCGGGATCGTAGGTTCCTGCCGCTACAAAAGTGGGAATTTCGATCTTAGCCAGTCCTTTAGCCCCAAAAATACTCCAATTAAACGGATTAACCGCAAAAATCGCTTTGATTCTCGGATCGCGAAAATTGTATTCTTCTCGGGGTAAATCCAAAGCACGACACTGCAGCAAGAGGGAGACATTGAGAAAAGCTAATCTTCTTTGACAGTCCCGTTGTAAATTCTCGAAATCGATCGTCGCTCCACCCACCGCTAAGGCTGTATAACCGCCGAAGGAATGTCCACCAACTCCCACATTATCTAAATCTAATTGCCCCTGAAATTCCCCCGCGTTGCGTCTTTGTAATTCATCGATCACAAAAGATATGTCCAATGGACGATTGACAAATTCGTTGCTATAAAAAACCATCCGCGATAAACCGGCGAGTAGATTCTGTACCTGTAGGGTATCGCTGCCGGGGTGTTGGGGTATGGCGACGAGATAACCGTAACTAGCCCAATGTTCCGCTTGTCGGACAAAATCTTCAGGACGGGAAGCTAAACCGTGGGAAAAGACGATAACGGGGGTTTTCTGGGTTAATTGCCCCTTGGGTTTGACAATAATTAGATAAAGTTCCCTCTGACGACGGCTATCGGTTAAATCCAGCCGCATCTGTTCCACTTGTTGCGGTCCCGGTTGTCGGGGGTCGGTCATAGCGGTAAAATTAATTTCACCGGCCTTTTTAGCTTCTTCTAAGGATAATTGCGCCACCTTTTCTGTGAATACTGTGGTGGCTTTCAGGACGACATCGATCGCCCGAGCTAATCTTTGCACTTTTGTCACATCAATCTGCATATTAGTGGGCAGATTACGCAGCAGGCTAAGAATAGTTACCCCTTCCGGTTCAAAAGCTGATTTAATTAGGGCAGAACGCAGGGCAAATTTACCATTAATACCCCCTTGAATGGTGATCAGTTCCCCTAAGAGGTTGAGGATATCTTCCCCCATTGTGGAGTTAAAAAAGCGCGAGATCAGGACGGGATTAATTTCTTTACTTGTGGTTAAAGCTTGGCGAAATTCTTTTTGTTGTTCCGCAGTTGTATTACCTAAATATTGTCTTAGATTAGCGTCAATTCTGCCAGTTTTGGCAAACTTTTCTAGGGAACTAATTTCTAGGGTACGACTAAAGGGCGCTAAGATAAAAGTGATTCTCTCGGCCGAGAGGACAGGAAAGCTAGTCAGTATCGTTCCTAAGCAACCCAGAGCGATCAAGCGGCCAATTTTGGCTAATTGCAACAAGTTTTTCTGCTCCTTTTCTTCCTGCGTTCCTATTCCCTCTGGATTATAACAGTAACTTCGCAGTTTTTAACGTTTTTTTTGCTTGACTATCAACAAAAATTATCAATTTACCTCGATCGATAATCTTGACCTAGAACGTAGGTTGGGTTGAAGCATGAAACCCAACGCCCGATTATGTTACGCTACCGCTAACCCATCCTACAAATAATTGTGCCTACCTACTTATCAATTTACCTCGATCGATAATCTTGACCTAGAATAATAGGTAACAAGTCTCGAAAATTTCCATCTTGCCGATTTCAAGCTACTGATCGCTCATGATTTCAGGGTAAAAATGCCAAAGTTGCCACTACTTTCACCCCAAATTCTTCCTCAAAAACAGGTTTTTTATAGTCTAAACTCCACAATTCTAAAGCACAATCATCTTCAGCATTATTGGGAAAAAGATGCAGATGTAGGGTTCTATATTCAGGATCATACTTACATTCAATCTTTTTAATCGCTCCTATTTGTCGTCGATCTAAAGCCACGGCCAAGCGCAGTATAGCACTTAAATGTCTGACCATATACTGATAATATTCCGTTAATTTCATAAAATCATCGTGTCTTTTCTTCGGTTTACTTTTGCGGTGATAACGAGCGATATTAGCGATAACTTCTAACTCTGTTTCTGTATAGCCCAACAGTTCACCATTGCGAATTAAATAATAGGAATGTTTATGATGGGCAGCATGACTAACATATAAACCACTATTATGTAAAATTGCCGCCGCCCATAATAAATCTTTAGCCTCCTGATTCCAAGAATGTAATTGTGCTTGGGTTTGCTCGAACAAAGACAGGGAAAATGTCGCTATTCTCTCGGCCGATTCTAAATTAACTTGATACTTTTTCGCTATTTTCAAGACACTGCGCTGACGGATTTCACTCTGATAAAGTAACCGATTATCAATTAAACCGTGCGTCAGCATCCAATCGACGATTACCCCTTCTCGCAGGGCCCTTTCACAGAGAACTAACTTATCAACATCTAACATGGTCATCGCTTCCAAAAGCACGATCGAACCAGCTAGAATTATCTCGGCCCGTTTATCGGACATCCCCAGAATTGCCAGTCTTTGGTGATAGTCCAAAGTGGCGAAACGTTTGACCAATTCTTTGACATCTTTGCGGGTTAATTGATAACCATTTAAAGGATTAGGAATTTCTCCTAATTTCTCCAAAGCATGGATAGTCATCAAAGTTTCGATCGTCCCAGAAGTTCCCACTAAACGCGGCACTTCTCCCAGCTGTAAATGATGTTTAATTTCCTCTACTGCCCGCTCCAACATTCCGCGGGTGTATGCCCTTAAATAGGCTAATTCTGTGGTACTAATGGGATCGGTGGTGATCAAATCTTGCGTCAAACGCACCGCGCCGATTTTGGTACTACTAAGAAAGCGAATTTCTTGACTATCGGCTAAGATTAATTCTGTGGAACCGCCACCAATATCGATAATAATATGGGCTTGGTTTTGGAAATCCATCCCCGAGACGACACCGAGATAAATCCGGCGCGCTTCCTCCTGTCCAGAGATGAGATTTACAGAAATACCGACTTCTTTCTCGATTAAAGCCAAAAATTCGTCACCATTGGCCGCTTCCCGGGTGGCGCTGGTGGCAACAGCGATAATCTGATCCGCATGGAGACTAATAGCCAGATCGTGACAGCGTTTTAAAGCGGCGATCGCTCTTTCCATGGCCGCTAGGGTTAATTTACCGGTTTTCCTATCTCGATCGCCCAGACGGACTGTATCCTTTTCTCTGGCAATAATCGTAAAAGCGGGTAAAGACGGTTCAATTTTCACCACTACCATGTGAACCGAATTCGTACCAATATCAATCGCCGCTAGGATTTGGACATCGGGGACTTTTGCCTGGGGCGCTAGTCCCCAATTGGGTGTAACTTGATTAGAAATATTCACCATCGCTTATCAGTGATCAGTTACCAGTCGGGGGATAGGTGTTAAGGCTGGTCTTATTATCCCTCTAATTGTCCGCCTCGGCGCAGCAATTTTAGCTTTGTATAGCAGTTGTCCTATTCGTCAATATACAATTTTCGCTGCTCCAGGGCCAATTGCCGGAATTCCCCTTCCCCAAATTCTCCCTCCCTGGGACGGCGCTCTCCCTCGGACTCGACTAAATAGATATAATCACAATCAACCCCTTCTAAATTGGTATTTTCGGCGATTTTCCAAGCTTCGATACAAGCGCCCGTCAGGGTGGCCCCCTGTAAATTGGCTCTCATCACGTTACTATGGGCTAAATTTGCCCCTTCTAGATTAGCGTAGGCTAAATTTGCCTCGCTCAAATTTGCCCTAGTCAGGTTGGCATTTTTGAAGTTAAACCCGTAAAGATTTAGTCCGCGAAAATTATAGCCAATATAAGCTTTATTTTCCCCTTGACCAGTAACCAGAAGATTTCTCATCGCCACTTCGGCTAAAATTGTCTTTTCCCAGCGCGCTCGCTCGATGCCCGATACCAGATAAAATCGAGTTCTAGTTAAATCTTTTGCCCTTAAATCAGTGGCTTTTAACTGCGCTCCCGTGAAATCCGCTTCTTTAAGATTTGCTCCGCAAAAATTTGTACCTTGACTGGCTAAAAAAGCAATTGCTATCGATTTCGTGATTGTTTCTCTCGATTCTTCTAGGGACAACCAGGCCAGATAAGCGGTGAATAAATTACCACAAAACCCAACAATCAAAGCTATAGAAAAAGTTACATTCATCACGGCTATTCCAGCTAATGCTCCTTGAAAAGCCAAGATAATTACTGTCAATAAAGTTAAAATTAAGCTGATGCAAATTGCTAGGATAAAACTTGTTGATTGACCAGAAATCAAGGATAAAACTAAGGGTAATCCCCCAACTCGCTGACGATAAAATCTTCCGTAAATTAGGGATAAAATCGTGATTATCACCGCAGCAATGATTTTAAATTGGCTTACATCTGTCGCCAGCATTAAAGCTAGATAATAACCAGCTAATCCCCACACAAAGCCGCAGATAGCCGCTATTAACCAAGAAATTAAAATTAATTGTAGCCGACCGCGCTTTAGTAATCCTGCCCTAGCCTCGGTAAATTTAGTTCTCTCTAAAATAGCCCCTTGAAAATTAGTACCACGCAGATCTGCTTTACTAAAATTAGCCCCCGATAAATTCTGTCCCTGAAAACACTGTCCTTTTAATTTTACTCCTGTAAAATTGCGTTTCCCTTTGGCATATAAATCCAGTACCTCACTTGCTTTCATAGAAATTACGGAGGTCTGTTTTTTGCTTGATTGATTAATGTAATTCATAACACCTAAGTAAGTGGTTATAATTAAATTGAAGATTTATCCCCCCTTTATCCCCCCCCTTAATTCCTAGGGTTAATTCATGGTAGGGTTAATTCATGGTAGGGTTGATTCATGAATCAACCCTACCCTTCTATCCCTTATAGGGATCTTTCTTAACAATTTTTTCATTAAGCACTCCAACTCTTATCCTGACTTGATTTCAGTTTTTTCTTTGTCAGTAAGGGTGTCAACAAAGAATATTACAAATTGTTAACCGAGTCTTGAAAGCGTTGTGCTACAAAGGTTTGAAATGTTAAGAAAGATGTGACTAATGGACAGCCTTGATAAGGGGGGTGTCTGATAATTTTTAACGCCTACCTACTTATTATCTTTTTAAAATTGGCTTTGGTTATTTGTTGGCAATTTATACTAAATCGGTTTTGAATAGTGCGATGAACTCCCAAGTTATGGATTGTTTCTCCCCGCTCCTCCGCCATCCTATCCCTTGTAAACAGGATTTAGTATAATACAGATTTAACTTGACAGACCCCTGGGGATGAGGGACTTTTTTTAGGGGTAATCCACGGCAAAAACAGCCCCTAAAACTGATTATTGACCCGGACTTGGTGCTTCTATCGGGGACTCTGGGGAAAGGGGAGTCGATTCAACTATTGGTGGTGGGGCCGGAGGTTGGAGAATATTGCGCCAGCCTCGTATTTGGGAGCGAGCCGAACTGTAAGCGGTACTTTCCGGGGATACGGATTCAGCAAGGCGAATAGCTTCCAGATAACTGCCATTATTAGCTTGGTCCGTGGCTAAAGACAAAAGCTGATAACTCCAACGTTCCAGCAATTCAGTCCGTTGCACACCCGCATCGGTTTTAGTGGAAATATTGGTAACTAAAGCAATCGCTCGGGTTAAACCTTCTGCGGTTCCCATCGCCGCTAATTGATTAGCCTGTTGGAGATTTTGACGGGCCCGCAACTCTCGGCGCCAACGACGGATATTTTGGGATGCTTCCGCGGAAAGAGTGCGACCAGGGGGAATTTGATTGGCAGTGTCGATCGCTGTGCTATAGTCTTTGAGATTGGCCAAAGCTTGAGCCTGATCTAAAATGGGTTGATCCTCCATGCGTTCAATCCGTACTTGCCAGTCGTCAATTTCCCGTTGGGCATCTCGGTATAAGGCCCGATTTTTACCAATAGCCTGCGCCTGAATAATAGCGTTACTGAGGGAATTAATATCGCCGGGGATAGCGATTTCCCGCGCCCGTTCTAAAATCGGCCGGTCTTCTATGACTTGTATTTGACGATTCCAAGAGCCAATTTCCTGCTGTGCTTGCGACCAGAGGGGATTATTACGGGGAACCTCGCCCGCTTTTGCGATAGCGGCGCTATACTGCCCGATTGTACCTGCTTGTGCTAAATCTCTAGCCTCGGACAGTATTTTTACATCCTGTACCTGTAACTGCCAGCGTTCCCTCATAGCTAGGGCCGTTTGATAGAGAGGTCGAGAAGCGTCGATTTGTTCTAGTCCCAGTATGCCAGCTTCTAATCCGTCCACCGTGCCAGCTTCCGCATCTAAGGCCGCTTCGGACAAGACAGACCAATCGGTGACATCTTCTTTAATTTTGAGGTCTTTGGGGGTTTGGTTAGCCAAATCCCGGAGAGCTTGCCATTGCTTCCGCTCAATTAATCTTTCGGCGTATTCTTTTAGTTTATCCTCGGTTTTCCCGATTAATTTTTGGGCCTCCTGATAGGCATAACTGCTGGCTTGAATTTTTCTAGCTTCTTCGATGACTTTCAACCAATTGTCGAGACCGCCCCGGGCAAAGAGATTAAAGGCATTATCTAATTTACTGCTATCTTCCCGGGCGACGGTAATTTTAGCGAGCGCTTCATTATATTTAACCGTTGCCCAATATTCGTTATTTAAGTTCAATAAATCCACTGCTAGGCGGAAAGATTGATTCCAGTTGGAAGCGCGGAGATTTTCCTCTAGTTTGCTTAAGATATCGTTGCCTTGCGTCCAAGTTCCTTGCCACTTAGCGATTCTTTCTTCAATAATTGCCGCTACTGCCATATTATTGGGGATTTGACGAGCTTTAGTGATCGCTTGCTCTAAATTTCCCGCTTGATAGTCTTTTTCAGCCAAATTCAGGATATCTCGCGCCCATTCTTCCACCTGTTGATTAACTTGCGATCGCAAGGGATGGTCATCGGGTAAAGCTTCCACTAGGGCAATTGCTGCGAGTAAACCCTCCACGGTGCGACTATCGGCGGAAAGTTGAGCGCAGTAGAGACGCAGGGAGGCAGAAGCAATAGGCCAGAAGATTTTTGGGCAATTGGGCGACTTCTGCATATTTAATAACTGCCAAGTGGCGAGAAAGCCAACACCGCCAAAGACGACGACAAATAAAGCCGCCCAAACTTTCCAAGTGAAACGATGCTGGTATCGAGACCAAAAGAGAAAAAGAAAAGACTTAGTTTTCTCTGGCCAACGAGTCAGGGAGTCAATCGATTCTCGTTTGACTAGATTTTTGGTTAATTCTTTTCCTTTAAACATTCACGACTCCCTGACGGATATTTTAGATAGATTTTACCCTAAGGGCGCTCATTGCCCAACTTCTCAGCAAGATTCAGCTTGTAGAGACTCGACTAATTGGATTAATTGCGTCTCGTTGGCACTATACACTTCCTGGCAAAACTCACAGATGGCTTCCGCTTGTTTATCCTTTTCGATAATGTCTTTTAATTCATCGACCCCAAGGAATTTTAAAGCTCCTAGGGCCCGTTCAAAAGAGCAGTCACAATCAAAACGCAGCATCTGCACAGCTGGAAAAATTTCTAGACCCATATCTCCGAGAAGTTCCTGAAAAATATCTTCTAGACCCTTTCCTGCTCGTAAAAGGGGTGTAAATCCCGTTAATTTTCGCAATCTCGACTCTAAACGAGCCACCAAGACCTCATCCCTGGCGGCCTCTTTCGAGAGAACTTGTAATAAAATTCCCCCGGCAGCCGTTACTCCTGTGGTCGTACCGACAAAAACCCCCACTTGCAAAGCGGAGGGAATTTGTTCCGATTGGTCCAGGTAGTAGGCGATATCTTCCCCCACTTCCCCAGAAACTATCTCGACGATGCTTTCCTGAAGTTCATTTCTCTCCTCACCTTTTTCTTCCCGCAAGACTCGCACATAACCTTTGTTACCCACGGCGCGACCCACATCTAATTTACCCTGAGCATTGGGGAGTAATTCCACCTGGGGACAGTCCACATAACCCCGCACCGTGCCATCGAGTCCAGCATCAACTAAAACACCGCCTAGGGGACCGTCGCCTTTAATGCGAATATTGACCCTAGAACCGGGTTTTTTTAAACTGGAAGCCAAGAGTAAAGCCGATGCCATCGTGCGACCGAGAGCGGCAGTGGCTACGTTAGATAATTTATGTCTTTGGCGAGCTTCTTCGGTTAAACGAGTGGTAATCACTCCTACTACTCTAATTCCGCCATCGGCGGCCGTGGCGCGGATTAATTTATCTGCCATACTACTTACTGTTATCCTTGGAAAACGCTGTCCCGATTTTTAGTTATTCTTTAACTAACTTAACAAAAATTATCAGACAACAATATGTTCGGCAATTTTCAACAAAGTCAGCTGCGTATCGAAATCTCGGCCAGTGAACAGGCTATCCGGGATAGTTTGCTCAAAACTGCTCATCTCCGTCAATGGCTGTGGCCGCAAATGCTCTCGCCCAATCTACCCGATAAATTAGAGGAAGGTTTGACTTTTACCTCTTGGTTAGGTTTAATTCCCGTACAACATCAGGTTTTATTAGCCAATGACCAGTGTTTACGCTTGCTTTTGAGTCAAGGTATCGATGGCTATCACGAATGGTATTGGGGTGATGGTTGGTTACAATCGCGGTTAGAAGGCATTTCCCTCCTTCCCCTCAATCTCGGTCAGACTCTCAGTTTATTAAAATTACGACTATTTCTGAGCAATCAAAAGTAAATCGCACTTTAAAAACCCAATTATGGATTGTCTCTCCCCGCTGCTCACTCTCCTACACCGGGAGATTGGCCGCACCATGCAGGTCCGGGACTATTGACAGGCTAAGAACGGGGGTCTTCACCGGACATTTGAGATAAAATCGATCTAGTTAAAAATTTAATTCCGAAACTATGTTCGACGCACTGGCCGACCGCTTAGAAGACGCATGGAAAAAATTACGAGGTCAAGATAAAATCTCCTCGGCCAATATACAAGAAACCCTCAAAGAAGTCCGGCGGGCTTTATTAGAAGCAGATGTTAACCTACAGGTAGTCAAGGGATTTATTGCTGAGGTCGAGAAACAAGCCCTCGGCGCTGAAGTTATTTCCGGAGTCAATCCTGGCCAGCAATTTATCAAAATTGTCTATGATGAATTAGTTAAAATTATGGGGGAAAGTAACGTTCCCCTAGCTCAGGCCGATAAACCCCCCACCGTAATTTTAATGGCCGGGTTGCAAGGGACAGGAAAAACCACCGCCACCGCCAAATTAGCCCTATATCTCCGCAAACAGTCCAAAAGCTGCCTGATGGTGGCTACCGATGTTTACCGTCCGGCGGCCATTGACCAATTAATCACCCTCGGTAAACAGATAAATGTTCCCGTCTTCGAGATGGGTTCTCAGGCTAATCCCGTCGATATCGCCCGTCAAGGTGTGGAAAAAGCCAAAGAATTAGGCGTAGATACCGTTATCATCGACACCGCCGGTCGTTTGCAGATAGATACCCAGATGATGGGCCAACTAGCACAAATCAAGAAAATTGTCAACCCCGACGACACTTTATTAGTGGTGGATGCGATGACCGGTCAGGAAGCGGCCAGTCTTACCAACACTTTTCACCAACAAATCGGCATCACGGGGGCAATTCTCACCAAACTCGATGGCGATACTCGCGGCGGGGCAGCCCTATCAGTGCGGCAAATATCGGGACAACCGATTAAATTTGTTGGGGTTGGGGAAAAAGTAGAAGCTTTAGAGCCATTTTATCCCGATCGCCTCGCCAGTCGCATCCTCAATATGGGTGATGTCCTGACGCTAGTGGAAAAAGCTCAGGAACAGTTAGACCTAGAAGACGCGGCCAAAATGCAGGCCAAGATTTTAGAGGCTAAGTTTGATTTTAATGACTTCCTCAAACAGATGCGGCTGTTAAAAAATATGGGTTCCCTGGGGGGAGTCCTCAAGTTAATCCCCGGTCTGGGCAAACTGAGCGGGACAGACATCGAAAAGGGCGAAAAAGAGTTAAAACGCACGGAAGCGATGATTAATTCCATGACCACGGAGGAACGCGCTAACCCCGATTTATTGGCTAAGTCTCCTAATCGTCGTCGTCGCATTGCCAAAGGTTCGGGACATCCGGAAACAGAAGTTAGCAAACTAATTGCTAATTTCACCAGAATGCGAACGATGATGCAACAGATGGGACGGGGACAAATGCCCGCTATGCCGGGGATGCCTGGGATGGGTGGCGGAATGTTTGGGGGGGGCAATCAACCGGGGTTCCGCGGTCAAGGTGGCAGCCCGAAAAAACCGAAGAAAATCAAGAAAAAGAAAGGTTTTGGCGATTTATAGAGGCTAAAAATGTTGAAAGCCAGAGCTTAAACTGAGGTTTCTACCGTCGGCTAATTTTATCTCTTTCCCCGGGACAATTTGACCGATTATCGCCCCCTCTTCCCCCACTTGCTCCAGCAATTCTCTGGCACTGTCCGGGGGCAAACACAAAACTAACTCAAAGTCTTCACCGCCGTATAAAGCCCATTCTAGAGCTTTTTCGGCTCCTACATATTCTTTCAGGGTTGGATGCAGGGGAATACTCTCGATTTCGGCACCAACCCCACTACAGCGACAAATTTGCATGATGGCATCTGCTAACCCGTCACTGCTATCCATGCCCGCGATGGGAAATTGCTTGACAATTTTTTGTAAATGTGGTATGCAATCGAGTCTCGGTCGCGGGCGTTGATGAGCTTGGATTAATCGCTTTTTTTGGGCGGAATTTAAATTCCTCCCGGTTTCAGGGTGCAAGAGTAACTCTAATCCAGCCCGCGATAAACCGTGATAACCTGTAATAACGATACTATCGCCCACTTTTGCGTTAAAACGTCTAATTTCTTCATTTTTTGCCACTTGTCCCAGAGCAGTGATGCTGATGTTAATCTCCGTAGCCCGACAGACATCGCCACCAACGATCGCCGTCTGATATACTTGCAGACAAGAGCTAAGACCCCGATAGAGTCCTTCTAGCCAATCGATGGCTAGATCGGGAGTTAAAGCCAATCCTACCGTAATTCCCAGGGGTTCTGCCCCCATAGCCGCTAAATCGGATAAATTAGCCGCCGCCGCTCGCCAGCCCACATCTTCCGGAGAGGTAGTAAGATCGCTAAAGTGGACGTTATTGACTAAAACATCAGTGGTGACAACGAGAGAGTAACCGTCTTTGAGGGATAAAATCGCCCCATCATCACCGATAATCTCCGCAGGACAATATTTTTGCAGAATCGGTAGCAATCCCTGTTCACCTAAGTCTTTAACGGTTAAATTCATGATGTTTGAGAATTGAACGATGCAGCTTCTAAAAAGTCTTTAGTTAAGAGGATTGGCGCTGATTTTTTCGTAGGCGCGATCGATAATTCCCCGACCGCGCAAAAAGCCGGTATTAGCTCCAGGACAAAGATAGGAGAGGGTTTCCGGACTAAAACGGTCTAAAATGGCCTTTTGCGATCGCAATTGCCGCGGCCAGTGGAAAGTTTTCGCGGTCTGTAGAGGTTGCGGTTGACCCTTGGTGTCGGGGAGAAGATGACGACCGGTAAATAAAACCCCCCCGTGACGGTTCCAGTAGAGACAGGAGGAACCGGGAGAATGGCCTGGAGTCCAAAAACCGCTACAAGTGGGAGATAACTGGATTTGCTGCTGAAAAACGGTAATTTGACGGTGAGGAAGCAGATAGGCTTCCTGTTCCTGTAGAATAATCTCACAATCAAGCCAACTTTGCAGAGAATCGCTCTGTTTACCCTGACCCCCGCGATGGGTAAAAAATAAGTAACGGACTCCCTTTTCTCGGAGAAAATCCCGCTCGCTCTCGTCACAGCCAGGACAATCCACCAGAATATTGCCAGTATTTTCTACAATAAGATAAGAGGTTCCCCCTAGGGTTTCCCGATTAGGCGAGAAAGCGTATAAACCTTCTAGAATTAATCGAGGGGGTTTTGTGGTTTTGCTAACCTCTAAAGGAGACGATTCGGTTTCCGATCGCATGGTTTGCCTATCCAAATCACAATCAATGCGGTTTATAACTTAGCACGATCGGTCACTAACCCAGCCATAAAAGGGACGGAGCTTGCCTAAACCAATTTAGGCGCCGCAAGTAGAGACTACCGCATCGAGACACAATCTGGCACAGACCTCCGAATACTTCCCTAGTTCGGATTCCCTCTAAGCTTTATTGGTAAAGCGTTGTTAGACAAGACATCTTGATTGTGTTGCGGTAAGGGACTTTAACTTTACTCTTAAGGATTATCTCCATGGCAAGAGTTCCTGTTATTTCAAAAGACGGAAAACCGTTAATGCCCACCAAACCCAGTCGGGCTAGACGGTGGATTAAAGAAGGAAAAGCTATC
>NZ_JADBVE010000239.1:0-24658 GCF_020245285.1 Microcystis sp. M31BS1 | reverse complement strand
TAACTGATAACTTACCCACTGATAACTGATAACTGATAACTGATAACTGAGAGGTGCGCCACTGGAAGTTCTTAAGTGCTACATCAAAAATCAGGAAAAGCCGTCGTAAAACGACGGGGTTTTAACCCAAATTTTCGATAATAGCGATGAGGGCGAGTTTTGCCAAGGCTTCTAGAGTAGGTGTGACAGTGGTAGCCACGATGTCTCCACCTAACTGAAACTCTAGGGCTAAAGATAGCCAAGTACCAAAACGAATGCGAAATTGATTGAAGGAAAAAGAAGGACGACTGCGACGGTGACGATTAGACTGCCAAGCTAATTGTAGAGTTTTAATGAGTCCGATTACCACACAAGCGATTGAAAGACTTTCTAGGCAAAACTTGATGATTGCCACAGCAGAGATCAAGCCTGTTTCTAAAGTTGCTAAAAATTCCATTTCTTCCCTGATTGTCCAAGCACAGAAACCCGCCAGAAAATCCCCAGAAAAGCCATTAACCCAATCTTAGCGCCCAAGGCAACAGTTGACAACGATTTTGATTGCTTTAAGTAGGGTTTGCTGAAAAAGTACGGGCGAAGCATTCGGATAGAAAATCTCTAGTTTCACCGATAGGTTATTGCCCGAATGCTTCGCCCCTACAGGACGCGGGCCGATGAAAACGCAAGGTTTGGAAGCACGATTCTCTCAAAATCTTGCACCTGTTTGGCGAGAAAAGCCACAAAACCCTCACCTTACCTACATTTCACATTTATTCAGCAAGCCCTAAGTAAGTAGGTTGGTCTCTTGCCACGAATCCTATAAACCAACCTACCATCTCAAGATTACATTCTTTTTCTGAAACCAACACCCGCTAAACCAAAGGCTAACAGAGCAAGCAAGGAAGAAGGTTCAGGGACGGGAGTGGGAGTTCCATCAAATTGAACCTCAGAGAAGCCGCTAGAAGAGAATCCCCAGTTACTAGCAACAACAAATCGGACAAAGGACGCAGTAACCGGAGAAAAGCTGATCACTTCTGGAGCTATAGGAGCGTTAGCTGCGATAGCAAACTGAGTAGGAGCGCCCGCTACAGTAGTGAAAGTCGTACCATCGGTGGAGGATTGAACAGTTACGCCCTTAATTCCCCCAGTGAAGATGTCCCGATTGAAGTTCCAGAAGCTAAAACCAGCGAGGCTATAGCTGCCATTGAGATTGAAAGTGACATTACCAGTGACAATGTTCGGCGCTGACAGCCAAGCATTACCTCCAATTGCCGTAGCATGATTCCCCGTCAGACTTGGTGTATTACCTGGCAACCCTCTTCCATTGACAGTATCGGCTATATTAACATCAGCAGGATTAATAACACCCATATCGGTGGAAGCAGTAACTCCAGTAATCAGAGCGGCTTGGGCGTTTTGTGCCACCCCAAATATTAACCCTAAACTGGCAGTGGATAAAACAATCGGTGCGATGGCGAGTTTCATCGGCAAATTTCCTTCAATAATTAACGGAAACGAGTTTATTTTTTTTTTTGCCCATTTCTGCTAATTTTGATACAGTTTTTTCCCGTTTTTTATGGTAAAGAAGTCAGGTTGATTATCAGAAAAAAAGGTTAGAACAGGCGAGAAACCTGTTCTAACCTATGGCTGACTTAAGCCGGTCTTCCCTCCACCACCTTATCAATTAAACCGTAGGCGACAGCTTCCTCGGCGGAGAGGAAATAATCGCGGTCCGTGTCTTTTTCGATACGTTCGATGGTTTGTCCGGTGCGATTAGCCATAATTTCGTTTAATTGCTGGCGAATACGCAGGATTTCCTTAGCTTCAATGTCGATATCCGTCGCTTGCCGGCGCCCGGTTCCGCCCATGGGTTGGTGAATCATAATCCGCGCGTGGGGAAGAGCGAGACGCTTACCCGGACTACCAGAAGCCAGTAAAAATGCCCCCATAGAGGCCGCTAATCCCACACAGATAGTCACCACTTCCGCTTTGATGTACTGCATGGTGTCGTAGATGGCCATACCGGCGGTAACGGAACCCCCTGGCGAGTTGATATAGAGATAGATGGGTTTGGTGGGGTCTTCTGAGTCGAGATAAAGCATTTGGGCCACAAGGGCATTGGCTAACCCGTCGGTGACTTCCTGTCCTAAAAAAAGAATGCGTTCCACCGAAAGACGGCTGTAAATGCTAATCCACTGTTCGTATTGGCTACCCGGCAGACGGTAGGGAACTTTTGGCACACCGATAGGCATAATTGGTAACAACTCCTGCTAATTTGTAATAAATCTTAACTAACTTGGGCGAGGGGTTTCGGCAGTTCCTTGCGACTTTCGAGAACGCGATCGATTAATCCGTAGTCTTTCGCCTGTTGTGGGGTGAGATAGAAGGTGCGATCCATATCTTTCGCCAGTTTTTCGGTGGTTTGACCCGTATTTTTCGAGAAAATCTCTAACATCGTCTGTTTGTTGGCGATTACCTCCTTGGCACGAATCTGGATATCGGTGGCTTGTCCTTGCGCCCCAGTGCGGTTTTGGTTGAGAACGATGGTAGCGTGGGGTAAGGAGGCGCGAAAACCCCTGGTTCCCGCGGAAAGAATCATCGCTGCCGTTCCCATGGCCTGACCGATACAGATAGTATGAACGGGAGGTTTAATGTAGTTGAGGGTGTCACAGATGGCGAAAGCTTCGGTTTCGTAGCCGATCGCGTCCCCCGTGTACCAGGATGTGCCGGTAGAGTTGATATAGAAGAAAATCGGTTTTTCGGGATCGTCAAATTGCAGGTAAAGCAGTTGCGCGATAATTAATTCCGTCACGTCCACCCCGACATTGCGCTTGACATCATCGGAGGAAAATAAGGGCAACCCCAGATAGACAATTCTCTCTTTGAGCAGGAGAGATTCCAAGTCTGGTGGTGGTGTCCGATAGGCTGCATCCCCATAATAGGCAGTTTGTACCGCTTTAATCACTGAGTTCATCGAGTTTTTCCGTCATACACAGTATCCTGCTTTTGATTTTAACTTAGTGTCAGCAGAAGTCCCTCCCTTGAGCGCGACGGGATGAATGTTGACACTAAGTTCAATCCAGTGGCAGCACACTTTGTTCTTTTTGTCAAAAAAACTTTCTCTTTGCAACAAAACTACACAATTAATTGATCAACGGGTTGGGTTTTAAAAGGCTCTTTAACCCCCATTTATTGCTGTTCCCAAATAGGTGAGTGTAGATTTAGCAAGGGTTTTCAGAATCAACAGACAGCTAAAAACCCAAAAAAGCACGGATAAGCCTATCATTTCATACTGCGAAATTATACCATAATCGCTGGAAGTATTGCAACCTCGTAAACAAATGAGAATAATTCTCATTAAATTCTTAAGAAAAGATAAATATTGCGAAATGTAAATTTAAATATTCTCAACTATTAAAGCTTGTTTGATATAAAAAACTTATAAAAAGTGGTGATAGACCTCTTGCATAAATCCGAAAACAAACGATAGAAACAATAATGGGAGGGACTTTCAGTTAATTATTTATTAGTAGTTGATAATCTTCAAAAATGTTGCTGTACAAGGATCGACTTAAGACTTTTGCAAGAGGTCTAATTTTTAAGTACCTAGGCAAAATTATTTACACATGACGATCATTGCCCCGTAAGGGTTTTAGCTCGATCGGGCAGGTAATTAATTTTGCATGACTACTTACTGACTGATGACTGATAACTGATTACTGATAACTGATAACTGATCACTGATTACTGATCACTGATTACTGATCACTGATTACTGATCACTGATGACTGAATGAGGGAAACTTTACCCAGGAGTGACAACTGCTGTTAAAGCCGCCGTAACCGCGTCCAGCGGTTGATTACCGTCGATATGGTTAAGAGTCCCTTTTTGACCGTAATAATCTAAAACGGGGGCAGTTTGGTCGATATAAACCTGTAGGCGACGGGCGATCGTTTCTTGAGTATCATCTTGACGACCCCGTTGCATCAGACGCTCAATTAAGACCGTATCTGGTACAGCCAAATTGACCACAAATGTGTAACTATCGGCCAATTCTTCCAGTAATGCGTCTAAAAAGCTCGCCTGTGCCACCGTGCGGGGAAAACCATCAAGAATCCAACCCTTAGCACTGTCAGGCTGTTTTAAACGTTCCTGAATTAAACCTAACAACAACTCATCGGGGACTAATTCGCCCTTTTCCACATAAGCTTGTGCTTGCTGACCAAGTTCTGTCTTCTCTGTAATTGCTTGACGTAAAATTTCACCGGTAGAAATATGGGGAATCGTCAGAGATTCCGCTAATTTTGCCGCTTGGGTTCCTTTTCCCGATCCGGGCGGTCCCAAAAATATCACACCGATCCGTTTGCTCATGGATTAAATATAGGGTTTTAAGGTAAAAAACAACCAGTAACCGCTAAAAGGTCACTGGTTAACTATCTAACTACTTTTTAATCATGTCCTCATAGCGTTGAGACATGACATAGGTTTGAATTTGTTTCGCCGTATCGATCGCCACCCCCACCAGAATTAACAGGGAAGTTGCCCCCAAACCGCGAAAAGTGGTGACACCGGTGGCGCTTTCTACCAAAGTCGGAATCGTAGCCACCAAACTTAAAAAGAGAGCGCCCAAAAGGGTGAGACGATTCAGCACCCCTTCCAGATAATTAGTAGTAGCGGTCCCCGGACGAATCCCCGGAATACTGGTTCCCATTTTTTTCAGGTTTTGGGACATATCTTTGGGGTTAACGATCAGGGAAGCGTAGAAGAAACTAAAACCGAGAATTAGTAAGCTATAAAAAGCCACATAACCCCAACTATCGGGACGCAGGGCATTAACCAACTGGACTAAAACCTGACCGACGGGGTTATCCGTGGGTAAAGCTTGCACCAATTGAAAAGGTAAGACCAACACTGCGGAGGCGAAAATAATCGGCATCACGCCCCCTTGATTGAGTCGTAGGGGTAGATAACTGGTTCTTTCCCGATAGAGACGACGACCCACCTGACGACGGGCAGAAACAATCGGAATCCGACGGGTTCCCTCCTGAACAAAAACAATGCCGATAATCATCACCAAGAAAACCAGCAAGAGAATCACCACTTGAGCGATCGCTTGTCGGCCACCCTGTTGAGCAAAAGTAATCGTATCACCGAGGGTTTTCGGTAAAACAGCGACAATGTTGACAAAAATCAGCAAAGATGCTCCATTTCCCAGACCGCGTTCCGTAATCAGTTCCGAAATCCACATCACGAACATAGAACCGGCCACTAAAGCGAGAACCGTAGCGGCGATCGAGGGTAAAGTTCCGGCCACAACGCCGTTAGCCACCAATAAACCGAGAGTAATACCGATACTTTGAATAATTGCCCAACCAAAGGCAATATAACGGGTAATTTGGGCAATTTTTCGCCGTCCTGCCTCCCCTTCATTTTTCTGTAAATCTTCCAAAGAAGGAAGGGCAGCGGTGAGCAGTTGCACGATAATTGAGGCGTTGATATAGGGAAGAATGCCGAGGGCAAAAATCCCTAACGTCGATAATCCTCCCCCGGTAAACAGGTCAAGGATTCCCAAAGCGGCGTTACCTTGAATAATTTCTGCTAATCTTGCCCGATCCAAACCGGGTATCGGTACAAACATCCCAAAACGGAGCAGAATCAGTAAACCCAATGTAATCAACAAGCGACCGCGTAAACCGGCCGCCTGTGCCATTTGCATAAACGTTTCCTGTGCCGTGGGAGCCTTATCACGACTGACGACCATTAACAGTTACCTCTAGTGCAGTTTTTTTATGGGAAAAAGTAATCGAGGGGGAAAACTTTCTCGATTTTTTTAAGATTTCCCCTGTCTTTCTTATGATATAGCAATCCAGTCTTCAGTTATCAGTGATCAGTTATCAGTTATCAGTCATCAGATGTGAGTTTTCAGTTCACTGATTACTGTTTACTGCACACAGCAAAAAACTCGCTGCTGCCCGTTCCCCGCCTGCTTCTTGTAATCTCCTGGGGAAATTTATATCTTTTCCCAAGTACCTTGAGCGGCGGTAATTTTCTCTTTAGCACTATTGCTAAAAGCGGCGGCCTTCACCTTGAGGGGAACGGTAATTTCACCATCACCCAGAACTTTTAAAGGGCCGTCGTTGCTGGTGAGAATGTTAGCTTTTAGGAGACTTTCCAAGGTAACTTCCGTATTAGCGGGTAAAGAAGCTAATTTTTTCAGATTAACGATCGTGTATTGACGGGGGTTAACCAAAGGAAAATGCTTTAATTTCGGCACCCGACGATAGAGGGGCATTTGTCCCCCCTCAAAACCGGGGCGAGTCCCTGTCCCAGAGCGAGATTTTTGTCCGCGCATTCCCAGACCGCAACTAGCGCCCTGGCCGGCCGAGACACCCCGTCCCACACGACGACGGCGTTTAGTTGACCCCGGTTGGGGGGCGATTTCGTGGAGTTTCATGGTGATTTCTCTATGTGTACAAATGTTCTATAGATACGCCTCGATCCTTAGCAACTTCGGAGAAAGTGCGGAGAGTTTCCAGGGCGTTGACGGCGGCTCTAGCGTTATTGAGGGGGTTATCGCTACCGAGTTGTTTAGCGAGGATATTTTTCACCCCAGCTAATTCTAAAACGGTACGGACAGCACCCCCAGCAATAACCCCAGTCCCCGGAGCAGCTGGACGCATAAGCACCTGAGCGCCACCGGAAGCACCCCGGGTGAGGTGAGTGATAGAACTAGCCTTAGTTAAGGAGACTTCAATTAGTTGTTTTTTGCCATCGGCCACGCCTTTACGGACGGCCCCGATAACATCCCCTGCTTTGCCAACTCCCACTCCCACCTGGCCGTTTTCATTACCGACCACGACGATGGCCCGGAAACTGAGTTTTTTACCACCCTTAACCACTTTACTAACCCGGCGGATCTGGATGACCCGCTCTTGCCAAGTGGTTTCTTTTTCTTTTTCGCGGTTGCCTTTGCGACGTTTTGCCATAGTTTTATCAGTGTTGAAAGGATATTTTAGAAGTTTAAGCCGGCTGACCGAGCGGCTTCTGCTAAGGCTTTGACGCGACCGTGATAGAGATTGCCACCGCGATCAAAAACCACTTGTTCAATGCCTCTTTCTAGGGCCCGTTGGGCCACCAGTTTACCCACGGCAGCCGAGGCTTCTTGGGTAGCGGTGGACTCTAATTCCCCGCGCAAGGTGGCCTCTAGGGTAGAAGCGGCCGCGAGGGTATGTTGGGCTACGTCGTCGATAATTTGGGCGTAGATGTGGTTATTAGAACGAAATACGGATAAACGCGGCCGTTCAGCAGTGCCATTAATTTTGCGACGCACACGCTGGTGACGACGACGGACTGATTCTTTGCGACTAAGTTTCATGGTTTATTTTTTACCTCCTTTACCGCCTTTACCGCCAGCTTTACCAACTTTGCGACGGACGACTTCACCAAGATAGCGAATCCCTTTTCCTTTATAAGGTTCGGGGGGACGAACTTCGCGGATTTTAGCGGCAATGTTACCGACCGCTTCTTTGTCGATGCCACTGACGATAACTTGGGTATTATTTTCTACGGCGACGGAAACACCATCGGGCATCTCCATTTCCACGGGTTTACTGTAACCGACGTTGAGAACTAATTTACTACCCTGCGCCTGGGCGCGGTAGCCTACCCCTTGGATATCGAGGCGTTTTTGAAAGCCGGTAGCGACTCCTTCCACCATGTTGGCTACTAGAGTTCTACAGAGTCCGTGGCGTTCTCTGGCGGTACGCGAATCGTCTTGACGGGTAACGAGCAGGGTTTCGCCATCTTTATTGATGGTGACGGCGGTGGGTAGGGTTCTCTGGAGAGTTCCTTTGGGTCCTTTCACCGTCACGGTAGCACCATCGATATCGACGGTGACTTTATTGGGAATAGGAATCGGGCGTTTGCCAATACGAGACATAACAGTTATCAGTTATCAGTTATCAGTTATCAGGGAAGAGTTATCAGTGGGTCAGCTATCGGGTTTAAACTGGGGAAGGCTGACGGCTGATAGCTTATCCTTGTTTACCAGATGTAGCAAAGGACTTCGCCGCCAACGTTTTGTTTACGGGCTTCGCGATCGGTCATAATGCCTCTAGAGGTGGAAACAATGGCGATGCCAATGCCACCGAGGACGCGCGGTAAGTCTTTACTGTTGGAATAAACTCGCAGTCCCGGTTTACTGACTCTGGTGAGGGTAGTAATGATCGGTTGACGGTTTTTGCCTTTATATTTGAGGGAAAGAACTAATTGAGATTTAATCCCCTCACCCACTTCCTCAAAGTCAGCAATAAAGCCTTCGTTCTTGAGAACTTGAGCAATACTGCGCGTCATCCGCGTGGTGGGAATTTGAGTAGTGGTCTGCCGAACCGCGCAAGCGTTACGGATGCGGGTCAGCATATCCGAGATGGTATCGTTAGCAGACATGAATTACCTGTTTTTCTCCTAAATTGGGATCAACATCAGTGGTCAGTTATCAGTTATCAGTGGTCAGTTATCAGTTATCAGATTTGAGTATTAAGTGAGTAGTATTAAATAGCAGTTTCCTGCTGTCTTTTGACTGAATCACTGTGTACTGTGTACTGTTCACTGTTTACTGTTCACTGATCACTTATTTACTGGTCACTGTTGACTTTTCTCTTGATTGATTTATCTAAAGGGCATTCCCATCTCTTTGAGGAGGGCGCGTCCTTCTTCGTCGTTTTTAGCGGTGGTGATGATTGAGATGTCCATCCCACGAATTTGATCGATTTTGTCGTATTCAATTTCAGGGAAGATCAACTGTTCACGAATGCCTAAACTGTAGTTACCACGACCATCAAAACTGTTACCACTGATACCGCGAAAGTCGCGAATACGTGGTAAGGCCAGATTAATTAGACGGTCTAAAAAAGCGTACATTCGATCGCCGCGCAGTGTCACCATCACTCCCACGGGCATTCCTTCGCGAATTTTGAAACCAGCGATCGCTTTTTTAGCTCTAGTCACTACCGGTTGTTGTCCGGTGATGGTGGACAGTTCCTCCTTGGAAGACTCCAAAGCTTTGGCGTTTTGTGAAGCTTCCCCAAGACCGCGGTTAACAGTAATTTTGATAACTTTAGGTACTTGGTGGATATTGGTATAACCAAATTGTTCTTTCAGTTTCGGAACAATGGTTTCTTGATAGGTGGTTTTTAGTTTTTGGCTCATAGTTTTTCTGCTTACTTTTCCTGGGCTTGGTCAGGAACTAGAATTGATGGGAAACTAATCAATAATTTCGCCAGTTTTCTTCAGTATCCGCACTTTCCGACCGTCTTCGGTAAAGGTATAACCCACCCGACTGGCGATTTTTTTCTTCTCGGAATAAAGCATCACTTTGGAACTGTGAATCGGTGCTTCGTAGGTAAGGATTTGACCCGATTCTCCTTCCTGTTGGGGTTTAGTATGTTTGGTGCGGATATTAACTCCCTTGACCACCACGGTACTTTCTTGGGGCAAAGCGCGTAAAATTTCGCCCACTTTGCCCTTATCGGAACCAGCGATTACTTGAACGACATCCCCTTTTTTAACGTGCATTTTTTGCCTTTGGGGTGGGGTTTGAATGTTTTTCTTACTCATTTTTTTTGACCTCAAAGTGTGAAAAGTTTTAGACTAGCCATCAGCCAATTGCCTTGGTACTTTTCACTTTGATCAGAGAACTTCTGGGGCTAAGGAAACAATTTTGGTGTAGTTTTTATCGCGCAATTCCCGAGCGACAGGACCAAAAACCCTAGTACCTTTGGGATTACCGTCATTATTAATAATCACGGCGGCGTTATCATCAAAACGAATGCTCATGCCGCTATCGCGACGGACGGTTTGACGGGTCCGCACAATCACCGCAGTGACCACATCGGATTTTTTCACGGGCATATTGGGGATAGCGTCCTTAACCACGGCGATAATTTTGTCACCGATGCCACCGTAGGTACAGTTACCTGTTCCCAGCACCCGCAGACACATTAGTTTCCGCGCCCCGCTATTGTCAGCGACATTTAAGTAGGTTTGTTGTTGAATCACGGTTTTTACCTAGGTGAAATTTAATTATCGGTTAATATTTCCGCCACTTGCCAACGTTTGGTTTTACTGAGGGGGCGGGTTTCACGAATACGAACTCGATCGCCTTGTTTGGCTTGATTTTCTTCGTCGTGAGCCTTAAATTTCTGGGTTTTCACGACGATTTTGCCGTATTTAGGGTGAGGAGAGCGGTTTTCAATGGCTACCACTACGGTTTTATCCATTTTGTCGCTGACCACTACCCCAACTCTTTCTTTAACTGCCATAACGGGTTATGCCTCCGGGGTGGACTGGGCTAGTTGGCGCTCCCGTTCTACGGTCAATAATTGGCCAAGACGGTGGCGGGTGTGTTTGAATTCGTGGGTTTTTTCCAAGCGGCGGGTGGCCTGTTGCAAACGCAATTCAAACAGTTTCTTTTTGGCATCGAGGATAGCATCAGCGATGTCGTCATCGCTCATCTTCCTCACTTCGGCGATTTTCGGCAGAGCCATTAGACAAAATCCTCCTCGCGAGTGATAAATTTGGTCTTAATCGGTAATTTTTGGGCGGCTAGGCGCATTGCTTCCCGGGCTACCGGTTCGGCTACCCCGGCAATTTCAAACATAATGAACCCCGGTTTAACCACGGCCACCCAGAATTCGGGGGAACCTTTCCCGGAACCCATCCGAGTTTCTGCGGCTCGTTGGGTGACGGGTTTATCGGGAAAAACGCGAATCCAGATTTTGCCACCCCGACGAATATAACGAGTCATTGCCCGTCTGGCGGCTTCGATTTGACGGGAAGTAATCCAACAGGGTTCGGTGGCTTGCAGGGCGAAATCGCCGAAATTAATCGTATTTCCGCCGGTGGCCAGCCCGCGCATCCGTCCGCGCTGTTGTTTGCGGAATTTTGTTCTTTTGGGACTTAACATGAGCTATTTACCACTGATAAATATTAGGGATCAGCCCTCACTAGAGCGATCTTCAAACTGTTGACGGCGACGCTGTTGACGGCGCGGTGCTTGAGCGGGAACGGCGGCGGCAATTTCTTCTTGACCGGGGATAATTTCGCCCTTAAAGATCCAAACTTTCACCCCTAGAATCCCGTAGATGGTGCTGGCGGTTTTATAGGAGTAATCGATATCGGCCCGCAGGGTATGCAGGGGAACTCGTCCTTCCCGCACCCATTCAGTCCGAGCGATTTCTGCCCCGTTCAGACGACCGCTAACTTGAATTTTGATCCCTTTGACTTCGGCCCTTTGCGCCCGTTGGATGGCTTGCCGAACCACACGACGGAAGGAAACCCGTCTTTCTAGTTGCTGGGCGATGTATTCGGCGATCAGGTTGGCATCGGCATCAACGCGAGCCACTTCGATGACGTTAATGCGAATTTGACGCTGGCTACCGAGGGTTTTTTGTAAACCTAGGCGCAGCTGTTCGATTCCCGTGCCACCACGACCGACGACGACCCCGGGGCGAGCGGTGTGGATGGAGATATCTACTTGATCGGCCTTGCGTTCGATGCGAATATCGGCGATACCGGCATTAGCGAGGTTTTTTTCGACGTATTCACGAATGCGGCGATCTTCTTGCACTAATTCGGGGTAACGTTTCGCGTCGGCATACCAGCAGGATTTGTGATCTTTGATAACGCCGAGACGAAAACCGAGGGGATGGATTTTTTGTCCCATTGTGGTTTTTTTAGTTAAGGTGATTAGTCTTTGTTGCTAGGAGCGACGGCGACGGTGATATGACAGGTGGGTTTGCGAATTTGGTAGGCGCGGCCTTGGGCCCGGGGTCGAAACCGTTTTAGGGTCGGTCCGCCATCGGCAAAGGCTTGGCTAACTACTAAAGTGGCGGGATCGAGTCCTTCGTTATTTTCGGCGTTGGCAACGGCGGAACGCAGGACTTTGAGAATCGGATCACAGGCCCGGTAGGGCATAAATTCGAGAATAATTAGGGCTTCCCGATAGGAGCGACCGCGGATCTGATCGAGTACCCGTCTGACTTTCAGGGGTGACATCCGAATATAGCGGGCGATCGCTTTGACTTCGTTAGAGGTATCGATGGTCATTTCAGTTATCAGTTATCAGTTATCAGTTATCAGTCATCAGTCATCAGTCATCAGTTATCAGTCTCGGTGATTTATGGTCACGACTCTTCGGCCTTGCTCAGAGGCCACTATCTAGCTGACGACTGAGGGAGTATCGGCTGATCTATTTCCGTCCTGCTTTTTTGTCGCTCTTGGCGTGGCCGCGGAAGGTGCGGGTGGGAGCGAATTCACCGAGTTTATGACCGACCATCTGCTCGGAAACATAGACGGGAACGTGCTGTTTGCCGTTGTGAACGGCGATCGTGTGACCGACCATATCGGGAATGATTGTCGAGGCCCGGGACCAAGTTTTAATCACTTGTTTACTGCCCTGGGCGTTGAGTTTTTCGATTTTTTCCATCAGGTGGCCGGCGACAAATGGCCCCTTTTTCAGTGAACGACCCATAATTTTCAGTCAAAAGTAAAGTAATAATTTCTAACCCTGGTTACGACGGCGCACGATCAGATCGCTACTGCGTTTTTTCTTGTTGCGAGTTTTGCGACCGAGGGCGGGTTTACCCCAGGGAGTCATCGGGCCGGAACGTCCGATCGGAGCGCGACCCTCTCCACCTCCGTGCGGGTGATCCACTGGGTTCATGACGCTACCCCGAACATGGGGGCGTTGACCGCGGTGACGGGTACGACCGGCTTTACCGAGACTGATGTTTCTCGCTTCGGCGTTACCGACTTTTCCGATGGTGGCGTAGCATTCACGCCGGATCATGCGTACTTCTTTGGAGGGGAGGCGGATGGTAACGTAATCGCCTTCTTTGGCTACCACTTGGGCGAAACCACCAGCAGCCCGCACCATTTGACCCCCGCGACCGGGGACGAGTTCGATGTTATGAACTTCTGTCCCTAGGGGGATGCGACTTAAGGGTAGGGCATTACCGACCTCGAAGGGAGCGTTTTCTCCGGCGATGACGGTATCACCAACACCTAAACCGGCGGGGGCGATGATGTAGCGTTTTTCCCCGTCTTTGTAGAAAAGCAGGGCAATGCGGGCGTTACGGTTAGGATCGTACTCGATCGCCGCTACTGTGGCGGGAATATCCCGTTTATCGCGACGAAAATCGATAATCCGGTAGAGGCGTTTATGGCCGCCGCCCCGGTGACGACTGGTAACGACACCGCGATTATTACGCCCTTGTTTGCTGTGTTTGCGATGAGTTAGGGACTTTTCCGGTTCGGTTTTGGTGATCTCTTTAAAGTCGGAGATGGCCGCCTGCCTTGTCCCGGGGGTTAAGGGTCTAAAAGAACGAATACCCATAGTTTAGTTTTCCGTTATCGGGTTTCTTGGTGGTTATACGTCGGGATAGAGGGCGATCGAGTCGCCTTGCGCTAGGGTCACGATCGCGCGTTTGTATTGGGGTTTGTAACCGAGGAAACGGCCGACGCGTTTTTTCTGACGAGAGGGGCGGCTGGTGTTCACTTTCGTTACTTTCACGTCAAACAGCAATTCGATCGCCGCTTGAATTTCCGGCTTAGTCGCTTTCAAGGCGACATCGAAGACGTATTTATTTTGTTCTAGGAGTAGGGTGGCTTTCTCGGTCACGATCGGCTTTAGGATCAGATCGGCGAGTTGTCTGGCTTCAGTTTTAAGCACCATAGACCTCCTCAATTTTAGCTAGGGCTGCGGCGGTGGCGATAACTCGATCGGCTAGGATGACATCATAGACGTTGAGACTATCGGCGCGAATAATTTTGAGATTGCAGATATTACGTCCCGATAAATAGACATTTTCGGGAATTTCCGTCAAAATCAGCAGAATTTTTTCCTCTGGACTGGCTCCCCAGCGACTTAAGGCAGCGGTGAGTTCTTTAGTTTTGGGTTGGGAGAACTGTTCGGCGAAGCTTTCAACAACGATAAAGTTATCGGACTGGCTGATCAAAGCGGTTCTCAGGGCTAATCTTTTCTCTTTGCGATTGACCTTAACCTCAAAATCTCTCGGTTTTGGTCCGAAGATGACACCGCCACCACGCCAGAGGGGAGAACGGATCGAACCAGCCCGGGCGCGACCGGTGCCTTTTTGCCGCCAGGGTTTGCGACCACCGCCGCGCACTTCCGAGCGGGTTTTGGTGGAGGCATTACCTTGGCGGGCCGCCGCTAGATGGCTGACGACGACGCGGTGAATTAGATGTTTGGCGGTTTCGGGTTTAGCGGTTTTCAGTTCCAGGGTGCCTGTTCCCGCTTCTTCCCCTTGCCAATTTTTGACTGTGTAGTTAACCATGGCTTTAATCTTTCCTTGCCCTATTTACCAAATTTCTTGGCGGGGGTGATGTTTAACAGGGTTCCTGGTTTACCCGGGACGGCTCCTTTGATCAGGATCAGGTTGCGTTCGCTATCGATTTTGACCACGGACAGTTTGCGGATGGTCACTTGGGTTGATCCGTATTGTCCGGCCATTCTCTTACCCGGGAAAACGCGGCCGGGGGTAGTACCGGCACCAGTGGAACCGGGGAGACGGTGGTTTTTGGAACCGTGGGTCATGTTACCGCGTTTGAAGTTATGGCGTTTTTGATAGCCGGAGAAACCCCGTCCGATGGTGGTTCCAGCCACATCGACTAAATCGCCTTCTTGGAAGATAGCGGCGGTAATTTCTTGTCCTAAAGTGTAAGCGGATGCGTCCTCGATGCGGTATTCGATTAAATGCCGCAGGGGGGAGACACCGGCTTTGGCTAAATGACCGAGCAGCGGTTTGTTGAGGGCTTTTTCTTTGACGGTTTTGTACCCCACTTGGATGGATTCATAACCGTCGGTTTTTTTAGTTTTGACTTGGGTGACGGGACACGGACCGGCTTGAACGACGGTGACGGGAATGGCGACTCCCGTTTTGTTGTCGAAGATTTGGGTCATGCCCAGTTTTGTACCGAGGATACCGATAGACACGGATTGTTCTCTTTATCTTTACTAGACGACAATCAAAAATAACGTGGCCGTGGCTATAGGAGCGGGAAAAATCTTTCCCGCTTTATCAGCCTGCCCAACTTGAATGACTTTTTTCGAGTTATTTAAGCTGGCATCCCGTTAGATTCGTAAGTAGGACTAGACAGGGTTGCTGGTTCTGCCTAGATTGTTGCTGGTCTTTGTTTCTTGGGGACTTAAAGGGTTTATCTTCAGTATCCCGGCGAAGACCGAGCGACCAAGGCGGTTCTGCTCGGCAGTGCCTTTAGCACCACCTAACACCGATTTTGGCCACGATCAAACATTATATAATATTTATGACTTTTTAGGCAAGAGGTTTTTTTAGTCACCGGAAATGATCATATCTAGTCTGGCTGAAGGAAGGGGTGACAATGAGGTTAAAGTCTAGGCTGGGTGCAGGGTCTAGGCTGTGGGGTTCTGGGAAAATCTTCTCGCTGTCACCCTTCAAATTGATTAACTTAATTCTCTCGTCTTCATTTCGGGGAAAGTCTCAAGGTTTTTCCCTACCCCCCACACCCTGTTTCACTTTCAATCTGCTTGTCACCCCTTCAAGTTTCTGGTACTTTTTTAGCCCAAAAATTCGCAAAACTCTTTTCTAGCAAGGCTTAAACTGATATTCAGCAGATTGCAATTATAGTATTTATCTTAATGGTGAGGTACAAAGTTTTTGTTTGGGGGAATCGGTCGTTGGTGGTCGATATCAAATTAGGTTACACTGCTTGATGGGAATTGCCTTCAATGGGGGGGATGACAGCATTGTACTATCATCCCTTGTTTGGAGGTTAAATCGCTTCGAGATCTTTTTCGCCGGTACGGATGCGGACGATCTGTTCCACGGGGGAGATGAAGATTTTACCGTCTCCGATTTCACCGGTACGGGCTGCCGAAATCAGCTTATCGACGACCATATCGACTTGCTTATCTTCGACGACGATCTCGATCTTGAGTTTTTGGAGAAATTCGACGGTGTACTCGGAACCGCGATAACGTTCCGATTGACCTTTCTGACGACCGAAACCTCTAACTTCGGAGACGGTCATCCCGACAATGCCCGCATTAACTAGGGCGATTTTCACCTCTTCCAGTTTAAAGGGTCGGATAATCGCTTCTACTTTCTTCAAAATATCTATCTCCTCGTTGCGTGACGATACTTTACTTTCTTGGTAAATTAACTGTTAATTCTAAACGCAGAATCCCGACAATAGCGCTTAAAGTCATGATTTCTTCAATTATTTTCCTTGGCCACAGTCTTCCACCGTGAAAAACTTCCAGGTGGGAAATAGCCCACCCGAAGCCATAAATAAACCAACTAGAGAGATAATCCCAACTGAAGACCGAAAACACCGTGAACTAGCAGTAAAATCAGGGCAATGCTGCCGATATAGGCGTGAATAGTCCGTAAAAGTTCTTTTTTCCCGCCAGCAAAGCCAGTGAGGGATAATAATCCATTGAAAGCTAATAAACCGATCGCGATCGATCCTGTCCAGAAATGGCTGCTTTCGAGGATGGGATGTTTCTGCATGACTAGGGATAAAACACCACCGGTGTAACCGAGAGCGATAAATAAAAACAGCCAAGGGGCGAGTTTGCGGTGATCAGCCCGATTTTTGGCTACTACTTCCCCATCTTGGCTTAAACGGCTTTGCCAACCGGCATAGGCAGTATAACTACCCATAACTAAAACCACAATCCCCATCATGACTGGATGTCCCCAATGAACGATCGGTTCGGGAGTTCCGAGACTGCGAAAGGCAGCGGCGATCGGCTCTAGCGCATCACTTAAACTTTGATTCATGTTTGTTACCTAACTTTACAAAACCCTTTTGCCTAAGATTTTAGCCGATCTCCGGACTGGAAAAACTGCGGTTAGCCGAAAAAATGTCAAGCCTTCGCTAAATTTCTTAACATTTCAGCTAGAGATGAGCGGAGAAATATAGAATAGAGTCAGGGGAGACTAGGGATCTCCACGGGGATTAGCCCCTAGGAGGGAGTTATGACTTATCTGCTCAAAGATCGGCGGTCGGCTGGGAGACTATTAGCTAGTTACTTGACAGAATATACCAATAGTGCTGGGGTGCTAGTTTTGGCTTTGCCCCGGGGTGGGGTTCCGATCGCCTTTGAAATTGCCCAAAGGTTACACTTGCCTTTAGATCTGTGTTTGGTGCGAAAATTAGGTGTACCGGAGCGCAAAGAGTTAGCTTTTGGGGCGATCGGTCAAAATGGGGTGCGGGTAATCAATGAAAGTATCGTTGACGACTTGCACCTATCGGAGGCGATGATGGAACGGGTAGCAAAGGAAGAAATGCTCGAATTAGAGCGACGCGATCGCTTGTATCGAGGTGAACGCCCCTTTCCAGTCTTGGCGGGAAAAACGATTATTCTAGTAGATGATGGGATCGCTACGGGAGCAACGATTAAAGCGGCGATTCTGACCCTTAAAGCTGGGAATCCCGCTGCTATTATTATTGCTGTTCCTGTTGCCCCACCGGAAGTCTGTGATCAATTAGAAAAATTAGTCGATCGAGTAATTTGCCTACATAAACCCTACGAATTGAGATCAATTTCTCTTTGGTACGAAGATTTTTCCCAAACCAGCGATGAGGAGGTGCAAACACTTTTAGCCAGCGTCGATAGTTCTTTGATTCCAGTTTAGGGAATTATGAATTATGAATTATGAATTAGGAAGTGGGGAGTGGGAAGTGGGGAGACCACTTCGTGTGCGTTGCGGGGGGAGAGTAAATAACAGCAATCTCCTGAATTCAGAAGTCAAAATTGAGACTTCAGAGTTCTAACTTTTGACTTCTACGGCATCGGTATCAACGGTATTGGTTGGGGAAGAAACTTCGGTTTGATTCTTGACTCCTCCTGGACGGCGAGTGCGATAATCAAGAACTAATCGCGATAATTCCGTGGTTAAAAGGGTGAGGACGATCCCATCATCGATCCAACCAATAATCGGGAAAACGTCAGGAGAAATATCGAGGGGACTAAAAAGATAAACCATAGTTCCCAGAATGATAATCCAACGATATTTAGGGTGACTGATTTTGCCGCTGTACCAGTTGTAAAAAGATTCAACAATCGGTTTCATTAATTTGTCCTCGCTGACTGGGATAATTTAATTGTGTCAGGTTCCACTTGGGGGTGATAGTGGGGTTTTGCCCCCCATTATGTAGGGTTATCCCCGCTAATTATCCACTAAAAATGCCCCGAAGAAAATTCACCTTTAGGGATGAGCCTGAAGTATTATTACTGGATGCTTAAGAGGGGAGATAGTGGCATCTTTTCCCCTATAATAGGCGATGACAAACTAATCAATTATCTGCCAGTTTAAGGATGGAAACCCTCTTTCATCTAGTTACTTTTGCCTTTGTCTTCGCTTTTGGTGCCTCGGTGGGCAGTTTTTTAAACGTGGTCATCTATAGATTACCTCAGGGGATATCTCTAGTTTATCCTCCTTCCCACTGTCCGAAATGTCACCATAGGTTGGGGAAAAGCGAGAATATACCCGTTTTAGGCTGGTTATGGCTAGGGGGTCGCTGTCGCTGGTGTAGAACCCCGATTTCTGTCCGTTATCCAGCGATCGAAACTTTTACCGGTTTATTATTTTGTCTGGTTTTAGGAGATTTTAGCTTTTCTTGGCAGACCCTCGGCTATTGGATTCTCCTCAGTTGGTTATTAGCTTTAGCTTTGATTGATTTTGACACGATGACGCTTCCTAACTCCCTCACCCAATCGGGATTAGTTTTAGGGATAGTTTTTCAGACTCTCTTGGGTTGGCAAAATAATCAAACTGTTATCTATCTCTTTTCAGCGATCGCTAGTGCGGTTTTAGGAGTCTGGTTATTCGATCTGATCCGGTGGGGGGGAAGTTTTGCCCTCAGACAACAGGCCATGGGGGGAGGGGACGCGAAATTAGCGGCCATGATCGGTGCTTGGTTAGGATGGCAAGCATTATTAGTCACCGCTTTTTTGGCCTGCGCTATCGGGGCGGCCATCGGGATGACGGGCATTTTTCTCGGTAAAATGGGGAAAAAACAAGCTATACCCTTCGGTCCATTTCTTGCCCTCGGCGCTCTGATGAGTGTATTTTGGAGTGATAAGATCATCTCAGCCTATCAAACCATTTTTTTCCCTTTCTTGTAAAAAAGTTATCCTGTAATTAAATCTTGATACAATAGTCTTCCGTGTCTTGGATCACCATTAGAACAACCCCCAGTAGTTGGGAAGCCGATTGGCTACAGGAAATGCTCAAAGCTCACGACATCCCCAGTCGCGTTATCGCTATTGGCCCTGGTATTTATTGCGGCCAGGGGCATCAGGCCGCCCTACAAGTCCGTCCCCAAGATCGCTGGACAGCGCTTTTGTTATTAAGTCCTCTAGAAGAAAGTCGATAAATTATCTTTATTTTAAACTATGTCTCTATTTGATTGGTTTGCAAATCGCCAAAAAACAGAACCCAAGGTTCAACAACAACAGGAACGAGAAATAGCCGATGGTTTATGGACAAAATGCCCAAATTGCGGCGTTTTGGCCTATACGAAGGATTTATTAGCTAATCAACTGGTGTGTCTCGATTGCGGTCATCATAATCGGGTGGAAAGTGAAGAAAGAATTCGCCAGTTAGTGGATGCTAATACTTGGAATTGCCTCGATGAACAGATTCGACCGACGGATCCGCTCAAATTTCGCGATCGGAAAAGCTATAGCGATCGCATCCGAGAAAGCCAAGAAAAAACCGGTCTGACGGATGCTGTCCGGACGGGAATGGGGACGATCGATGGTTTACCCTTAGCTTTAGGGGTGATGGACTTCCGTTTTATGGGTGGTAGCATGGGATCGGTGGTGGGAGAAAAACTCTGTCGTTTGACGGAACGAGCTACCGATGAAAGTTTACCCCTGGTGATCATCTGCGCTTCCGGCGGGGCGAGAATGCAGGAGGGAATGTTAAGTTTAATGCAGATGGCCAAGATTTCTGGCGCTCTTAACCGGCATCGGGAGGCAAAATTACTGTATATTCCCGTCTTGACTAATCCCACCACGGGAGGAGTCACGGCCAGTTTTGCCATGTTGGGAGATATTATTATCGCTGAACCGAAGGCTACTATCGGTTTTGCCGGTAAACGGGTAATTGAACAGACTTTGCGCGAGAAATTGCCGGAAGGGTTCCAAACATCGGAATACTTATTAAAACACGGGTTTGTCGATGCGATCGTTCCCCGTACCCATCTCAAGAAAACCCTCGCTCAATTAATTAGTTTACATCAGCCCTTTTTCCCCTTGTTATCCCCCCTCAACAGTCATCATCACTACAGTCAACCAGAGTTAATCCCCCTGAAAACAGCCCAGGGACAAACAACAGTTTAATCCCTGTAAGACGGCACTGGAGTTGAAAGTCTGAGCATTTGTACTAAATTCACCCGATAGGCAGTTTAAATGTAGTACAGCTTACTTAACTGGGTTGACAGCGATCGCAAAGTCCAAAAAATTCGAGAGTATGGTAATAAACCTTGAATTGGTGGGATTTTTCGAGTTTTTCTTCCAATTCATGAACGGGACACTCATTAAAGACGATAGACCGACCGCAATGAATACAGGTAAGATGGTGTTGATCCTGCTGAACGGAACTGTAGAGGGATTCTCCTGTGGCTAGGGTTCTCACCTGCACTGCACCCTGTAATTTTAGGGATTCTAGGGCGCGGTAAACAGTGGCTAACCCCATGTTTTGGTCACGCTGACGGAGTTCCACAAACAGTTCCTGAGCGGATACTGCCCGATTTAAGGTTTTGAGTAAGTGGATAATGCGCTCTTGCGATCGGGTGCGTTGGGATTTCATATCAAAAAGGTCAGCGATCAAAGTTAATTCTATGCCAAAAAATTATCAGTGCTGTATTTATGTTACTCTGCGCCCTTCGGTTCTCGATCCGGCGGGTACAGCGGTAGAGTCGGGATTAAAGCAATTAGGTTATGATACTGTGGCCGGGGTGCGAATTGGTAAGTATATTGAGCTTACCGTGACAGCAGCGGACGAAACCAGCGCCCGCGAACAATTGGATCAAATGTGCGATCAACTATTGGCTAATCCTGTAATTGAAAATTATCGCTTTGATTTGCATTGTCAGTAGATAGAAGTCAGAAGACGGGAGGTAGGGCAAATAATTAAAATTTATCTGTCACCTTCTGCTAAAAAACTTAACCAAGTTAAAAATTATGAAGTTTGGGATTATTGTTTTCCCCGGATCGAATTGCGATCGAGATGTGGCAACGGTGACAGAGGGTATTTTTCAGCAACCCACCCGCTATATTTGGCATCAAGAGACGGATCTAGGGGATGTGGATGTGATTGTGGTGCCGGGGGGATTTAGTTACGGCGATTATTTGCGCTGTGGTGCGATCGCTCGATTTTCGCCAGCGATGAAAACTGTCCGAGAAGAAGCCGAAAAAGGTAAATTAGTTTTAGGCATCTGTAATGGTTTTCAGGTATTAACGGAAATTGGGCTGCTACCCGGTGCGTTAATTCGTAATCGCGATTTACATTTTATTTGTGATCGAGTGCCGGTAAAAGTGGAAAATAATCAATCTGTCTGGACGCGAGGCTATCAACCACAACAGGTGGTTAATTTGCCGATTGCTCACGGGGAAGGGCGTTATTATGCCGCAGAAGATACGTTAAAATCTCTGGAGGATAACGGACAAATTCTCTTTCGTTACTGTACTCCCACAGGAGAGGTAAATGAGTCGGGAAATCCCAACGGTTCGTTAAATAATATTGCAGGAATTACCAATAAAGCAGGAAATGTGCTAGGAATGATGCCTCATCCCGAACGCGCCGCCGATCTGATGCTCAATTTGACCGATGGGAGTCTGTTATTTCAGGAGTTGATCAATTGTTGTTGACTAGACCTCTTGTAAAAATCAAAAATTGTTGTTAGGGTCAGGAGTCAGTAGCCGGTCGTCAGTAGTCAGGAGAATTAAAAATGAATAATAATCAATTAAATGGTCTATTTACCGACTTTAGGCAATTTAATCCTTATTTTTGCCCTTTTTCAACCCTCAAGTAGTTGGGTTTTTGGGGTTTTGGGGTTTTAGTTGAAATTTCCCTGATAACTGATAACTTACCCACTGATAACTGATAACTGATAACTTACCCACTGATAACTGATAACTGATAATCCTGTGGCTGTTTTAAAAGATAATCGGGCTACCGTCCAAAAAGTTCTCTGGATCACCCTACTGCTGAACATTTTGGTTATGGCGATCAAAGCGGGGGTGGGTTTGAGGATTGGTGCTTTAAGTCTGCAAGCGGATGCTCTCCATAGTGTCACCGATAGTGCCAATAATGTCTTGGGATTAGTAGCGATGCGGTTTTCCTCTCCCTATCCAGATCGAGATCATCCCTACGGACATCTGAAATACGAAGCGATCGGAGCTTTAGCGATCGCCGCATTTTTGGGGATTGCCTGTTTTGAAATCTTGCAAGGGGCGATCATGCGTATTATCAAAGGAGGAAAACCTGTCGAGATTGCCGGTCCGGAATTATGGCTATTAATTATCGTTTTAGGGGTGAATATTTTTGTCACCTATTATGAAAGATCCGTGGGGCAGCGTGTCGGTAGTCCGATTTTGATTGCCGATGCTAGGCATACCATGAGTGATGTGTGGGTGACAATTACGGTTTTATTGGGGTTAGTTGGGGTTTGGGTGGGCAATACGGCTAATATTCCCCAATTACAATGGTTAGATGTGATTTTGTCCTTTCCTGTCGCTTTTTTGGTGTTTAGCAGTGGTTGGAAAGTCCTCAAGGAGAATTTACCTTTGTTAGTGGATGAAATGGCGATCGCTCCTGAAGTGATTCATCAAATTGTCTTGGAGGTGCCGGGGGTGCTTAATTGTCATGCGATCGCGTCTCGGGGAGTGGTGGGAAGACAGGTATTTATAGAAATGCACCTAGTTGTCTCCGCTCAAGATGTGGAAACTGCTCACGCAATCACGGAAGCGGTGGAAGCAAGATTAAGCCAACAATTTAGCCCTGTGAGAATTTTAATTCACGTTGAACCGCCGGATTATCACTCTGATCGGATCACTTTTGATGAAGAAGTGTGAAGCAAAAAAGCCTAAAATAAGTAGCGAACTTTTGCTAGAGGTGGCCATGACGACGGAGAATCAAGCTAGAAGCATAGTAGTTACTGGTGGAGCAGGATTTATCGGCTCGAATTTTGTTCATCATTGGTGCGAGAATTATCCTGAGGATCGTGTCATTGTTCTCGATGCTCTTACCTATGCGGGCAATTTGAATAATTTAGGGACACTGAAAGATAGAAAGAATTTCCGTTTTCTGCAAGGGGATATCTGCGATCGAGCTTTAGTTGATGAATTATTTGCTGGTGAAAATATCGATACGGTTGCTCATTTTGCCGCCGAATCCCATGTGGATCGATCGATTCTTGGTCCTGGAGCTTTTGTGCAAACTAATGTGGTGGGAACTTTTACTCTATTAGAAAGTTTTCGGCAACATTGGTTAAGTAATCATCAACCCGATAACTATCGTTTTCTGCACGTTTCCACCGATGAGGTTTATGGCAGTTTAGGAGTAGATGATCCGGCTTTTACCGAAACTACTCCCTATGCGCCTAATAGTCCCTATTCTGCCTCAAAAGCGGGGAGTGATCATCTAGCGAGAGCTTATTTTCACACCTACGGAATGCCGACAATTATTACTAATTGTTCTAATAATTATGGTTCTTATCATTTTCCTGAAAAGTTAATTCCTTTGATGTGTATTAATATTCTTTTGGGTAAACCTTTACCCGTTTATGGTGATGGTCAAAATGTTCGAGATTGGTTATATGTGCGGGATCATTGTCAAGCTTTAGATACAGTTATTCACAAAGGCAAAGCGGGAGAAACCTATAATATTGGCGGAAATAATGAGGTAAAAAATATCGATTTAGTCAGGATGTTATGTGAGTTAATGGATGAATTAGCTCCCGATTTACCCGTGAAACCTGCTCAGAATTTAATTACCTTTGTTAAGGATCGCCCCGGACATGATCGCCGGTATGCTATTGATGCCAGTAAAATTCGCACTGAATTAGGTTGGCAACCTCAAGAAACGGTAGAGGGGGGATTAAGAAAAACCATTCAATGGTATCTCGATCATCGGGATTGGTGGCAACCTTTGTTATCCAAAGAATATCAAGAGTATTATGGGAAAGTTTACGGTTAGAGAGGGGTAAAAACTAGACCTCTTGTAAAAATCACAAATTGTTGTTAGGGTTAGGAGTCAGTAGCCAGTAGTCAGTAGAATTAAGAATGAGCATTAATCAGTTAAATGGTCTATTTACAGATTTTATGCGATTTAATCCTTATTTTTGACGTTTTTGAACCCTCAAAAATTAATTATGCAAGAGGTTTAATTTAATCTTAATTTCGGGTGTGTTAGCCAAAACTAACACACTTCAACTTTGTACCTCACCATTAAGATATCGGCGTTATGGCTCTTCGGTTTGTGTTATGCAATGGACGGGAGTTATAAGGGATGGAACCCTTATATAGAAAGGCATTTAGCGATTTTTGTTAATTGTTTTTTTCTAGAGCGAACTAATCAATTAAGTCTCTTGCCAGATAAGGAT
>NZ_JADBVE010000238.1:0-18840 GCF_020245285.1 Microcystis sp. M31BS1 | reverse complement strand
TTTGGCCGCAGGGCTTGCGGTGTCAGTCTGTAGAGCGACCATAAGACCAGAACAGAGTAAATCTGTTAAGGCAGGTGCGAAAAATCCTTCGGGAAAGAAGCAGAAACCTAAATCGTGAGGTTTGGGAATCACCGTCCGTTCACGGCGGTGAGGATGTCAAGACCGTAATTCTGACTTTAGTAAACTATCCATAGTTATTTTAGTACAAGTATAAGCTTTGGGAAAAAAGCAATCTTATCGGTCATGGTAGTTTTGCCTGTCTCTGGGAATCAACTCGGACTGGGTGAAGAAACAAAGGAAAATGGAAATTTTGCCGATCTAGGGCTGGCCTTTGCTATAAGTGAGCTATATAGCGCCTCCTTGGCTAGTGAGGAAATTCTCAAACGCTAAAGCTGAGAGCTTACCGAAAAATTGGGTTTAAAGTTCCCCGCCCGACCTGGCGGCTTTTTCTTCTCAATAGTTGCTTATCAACCACCTCTTGTGATAAAATCAAGACATGATAGTTAGAGAAGCCAAGCTACTAAACGCCACTAAAGAGCAATACCAAGCTCTGGATGAAGCCATCCGTACCGCCCAATTTATTCGTAACAAAGCGGTTAGATACTGGATGGATAATTCGGGGGTAGGAAGAAATGATTTATATGCACTGTGCAAAGTCCTTGCTCAAGAGTTCTCTTTTGCCAAAAAGTTAAACTCTGCCGCTCGTCAAGCCAGTGCAGAAAGAGCTTGGGCTTCTATTTCTAACTTCTATACTCGTTGTCGAAAAGGAGAAAAGAAAAAAGGCTATCCAAAATTCAAAAAGCATTGTCGCTCTGTTGAGTATAAGGTTTCGGGATGGAAACTCTCAGAGGATTGTATGTATATTACTTTCACTGACGGTTTTAATGCCGGTGCTTTTTCTCTTTATTGCGACAAGGAAACAAGAGAAGACCTCTTTCGACTAAAGATTAATCGTGTTCGTGTTGTACGCCGAGCCGACGGGTATTATGCCCAATTTTGCTTTGATGCTGACCGCAAAGAGCAGGGAAACTATACAGGCAATGTTATCGGTCTTGACCTGGGATTGCAATATTTTTACAAAGACCAAAACGACAATGCTGTAGTTTATCCTAAGTATTTGCGAAAAGCAGAAAAAAGGCTAAAACGTCAACAAAAACGATTAAGTAAAAAGTATAGGAAAGGGGCAAAACCTCAATCCAAGAGCTACCATCGAACCAGAAAAAGACTGGGTAAACTCCACCTGAAAGTTCAACGCCAGCGGAAAGATTGGGCGATTAAGTTAGCCCGAAACGTAGTGGCATCTAACGATGTTGTGGTGTATGAGGCTTTAAAAGTGTCGAATCTGGTCAAGAATCATAACTTGGCTAAGTCTATTACTGATGCAGGTTGGTATCAATTCACTCAATGGCTAGACTACTATGGCCAAATTTGGGATAAAGCAATAGTTGCGGTTGCACCCAACTATACTTCCCAAGATTGCTCTAATTGTGGTCATCGGGTGAAAAAGTCACTAAGCACTAGAACTCACTCTTGTCCTCACTGTGGAATTAAAATCTGTCGTGATACAAATGCGGCTTTAAATATTCTTAAAAGAGGAATGGAAGTTCTCGGGATGGAATGGCAAAACAGTACCCAAGGGCATTGGGAATCTGGGTCGGAAGACCGAAAGCATGGGGAGAAAACCGCCTCTACTATTGAAGGGAAACCAGAGATAACAAGTGGATTTCTTTGAACTATGAATAAGAATCCCCCGTCGTTCATGCGGGGGAGTATGTCAACGCTATAACTAAGCACACGAATCACCCAGACAGAGAAAATATCATGCGTATCGCTCACGATGTCACCGAATTGGTTGGCCGCACACCTTTAGTACAATTGAATCGGATTCCCCAAGCGGAGGGCTGTCTTGGCCGAATTGTGATGAAATTAGAAGGGATGAATCCCGCTGCTTCCGTCAAAGACCGCATTGGCACTCACATGATTAATAGTGCCGAAAAAGCGGGTTTAATCAATCCAGAAACCACGGTTTTAGTGGAACCCACTTCTGGCAATACGGGAATTGCCCTAGCGATGACTGCGGCAGCTAAGGGTTATCGCTTAATTTTAACTATGCCGGAAACGATGAGTTTAGAGCGCCGGGCGATGTTAAAAGCCTACGGTGCTACCCTAGAACTTACCCCCGGTTCCCAAGGTATGAAAGGGGCAATTTTACGCGCGCAGCAAATCGTCGATAGTATCCCCGGCGCTTATATGTTGCAACAATTTCGCAACCCTTCTAACCCGGAAATTCACCGTCTCACCACTGCTGAGGAAATTTGGCAAGATACGGAGGGACAGGTGGATTTTATTGTTGCGGGTGTGGGTACTGGAGGCACGATTACGGGAGTCGCTGAATTGATTAAATCTCGTAAACCTAGTTTTCAAGTAGTCGCGGTGGAACCTTTCAATAGTCCGGTGATTTCTGGGGGTAATCCCGGTCCCCATAAAATTCAAGGTATCGGTGCGGGTTTTATTCCGGAAGTTTTACGCACAGATCTGATTGATGAGGTAATTACTGTCAGTGATGAGGAAGCTTTTCAATTTGGTCGTCGTCTGGCAAAAGAAGAGGGTTTACTTTCGGGGATTTCTTCCGGTGCCAATCTTTGCGCCGCGATTCAACTGGCCCAACGACCGGAAAATGAGGGTAAATTAATTGTGGTGATTCAGCCTAGTTTTGGGGAACGTTATCTGAGTACCCTGATGTTCCAAAATATCGAGGAGCGCGAGTTAACTTTGGTGTAAAAAAAATATCCTCTTCAGCCTCTAGCCGTCATCTTCATGGTGGGGTAGGATTCAGTTATCAGTTATCTGTTATCTGTTATCAGATGTGAGTTTTCAGTTCACTGTTCACTGATTACTGATTACTGTTCACTGATTTGAGGAGGGATTTTTTCACCTGTAGGGGTATTTGTAAAGGTTGCGGTTTGATTGCCTCTTTGCCAGAAAAATTATCCAATAAAGCCGATCGCACTTGCGTGTCGGTTTCTCGCGAGAGAAGATAACGGAAGTATTCTTGGCATTGTTCTCGACGACTGGGGGAAAGTTCCATTTCACTTAAACGTCGGACGGCCATTAAGCGCATTAAGGGATCATTGACTGTTAATTTTTCTAACCAGCGATCGAAGTTTTTTGACTCATTTTGACCGCGATGGTCGAGAAAATGCCATCCTAGCAGGATTAAAGTCAAAACCGTGCCAAATCCTTGCAAAATTGAGGCCAGGGCCAACCAGCGATTTTCGGCATAGGTCCAAATTGCCACAGCGAGATAGGTGGCTAAACTGCCCAAACCGCCACAGACTACCGCTAAAGTTAACTTACCGCTATCGGCACTGAAAAAAGCACGCCCCCACAGCCACAGCGATGGCCAGTTTTGCCCCTGGAGATGGTAAACTCCAATCATTGCCCCCACTCCGGTTAAAGTGGCCAGAACTAACTGCCAATTCCACGCCCAGAGGATCAAAAAACTAGCACAAGCTGCCGCCCATGTCAAGAATTGACGGGTTTTTTTTGCAGCGAGAGTTCTCATGACTCGACGCTGCAGAGCGGGGGAAAAATAGGGAGGAAGACGGAATACTGAAGACACGGGAAGTTTTTCACTGAGGGTTTGATGATCACTATAGCCTGTTCTCAGGCAGACAGATCATTTTTCTCGGTAAAAATCCTCGTGGCAAAAGAGGGAAGTGTTAGGGTGGTCCAAAATTGCGATCGAGAATCGGCTAAAGTTCAGTTTGGCGAGCTTAGGTGTTAAGATGGTTTGCAATCAAACTCAACTTTTTTTATTAATAAATAGCTCAACAATATTCTGTAAACTTATATACAGAAACCTAAAGAAATGTATTAATTTGCAGTCCTTAGGGCAGTAAATTCTGATAGACGATCTAAAGTAGTAAGTATAAATACCGCATCTAATTTTACCTAGTCACGCCAGCTATCTAACTCATCTATTTCACTTCCGAACAGAGTTAGAACTTCCTTTATCTTGGTTGAGTCTTGCGGAAATTTTACCTTAAGGAAAATCTCGATAATTTTGAGTCATGATTCACTAGAATCCTCAAATATTCCGTAAACTGGCGACTTTTAAGAAACCTAGGAGGTTCATCGCTATGAAAAGCCGTCTTATTGTTTGTTGTGATGGAACTTGGCAAGATTTAGGACAAGGTTATCCTACCAATGTTGTCAAAATGGTGCAGGCTATCACGCCACTTGATGATACTAAGGGCAACCCCATCCGTCAAATCATCTATTATGACGAAGGCATTGGGACAAAACAAACTAATGCCGAGGTGACTGATATTTTAATTAAAATTGGTGGAGGTGCTTTAGGCATTGGCATGGATCATAAGATTGAGGATGCCTATCGTTTTCTGTGCTTAAACTATCAACCTGAAGATGAAATTTATCTCTTTGGGTTTAGTCGGGGAGCTTACACTGTACGCTGTTTAGCCGGGTTAATTTATAATTGTGGTTTGTTGTATCGGGAATTTATCCGACAAATCCCCAAAGCCTACGAAATTTACCGAGAAAAACAAGACCCAAATAACGCACCTAACGGTAAAAATGCCATTGATTTCCGTAATCAGTATGGACGACGGGTTCCCATTAAAGCCTTATGCTGTTGGGATACGGTTGCTTCTTTAGGTATCCCCGATATCGTTCATTCTCTGCATTTAGATGAAAAGTTCAACGAACGTTATCACTTTTATGATTCGACCATCAATCCCACAATTGAAAAGGCGTTTCATGCAGTTGCCATTGATGAAATTCGTAAAGTCTTTGATGTAACGCTAATGCGTCCCCATTCTACCCACATCAGACAACAAAAAGAACAGGTGGTTCAAGTTTGGTTTCCGGGGGGTCATGGTTGCGTTGGTGGAGGTTCTCAGGAAGAATCTGGCCTATCCGATGGAGCTTTATTATGGATGATGGAACAAGTCGAAGCCTTGGGTTTGGCCTTAGATAAAAGTTATATTCAACATGGAGTTCATCCCAATTGTAGTGCGTATTTTGATAATACGTCAAAATGGCCATTTAATGTAGCGGGAACAGCACCTCGCCAATTTGAAGGGGATGTTAGCAATTTGCATGAAAGTGTTAAAAATCGCTGGACAGACCTGAATGTTAATCCCCCTTATAAACCCGCTATTCCCGAAATTCAAATGATGCTTGAGCAAGAGCTTGGTGCTTTGAGAAAGAAAGAAATAGTCTCTGTTTAGCACTTCGCTGCCTCAAAAATGTCGCCTTCACTTTACTTACATAAACACTCATAATCTGACCTAATTAGGAGGATTTGCCATGAAAGTATCACAGAACTGTATTGATCTGATCAAAAAGTGGGAAGGTTGTAAGCTTACCGCTTATAAATGTCCTGCTGGCGTTTGGACAATTGGGATTGGAACAACTTGTTATCCTGATGGACGACGTGTTCGGGAAGGGGATAAGATTACTGATCAACAGGCGGAAGGCTTCCTTGTCAATGAATGTGAGGAAAAAGCCAAAGCTGTAGATGAATTAGTAAATGTTGATCTTCATCAAAATCAGTTTGACGCTTTAGTTTCCTTTGCTTATAACGTAGGCATCGGAGCTTTTAAAGAAAGTACCTTACGACGTAAACTGAATGAGAAGGATTATGAGGGGGCTGCCAATGAATTTAAACGTTGGAATAAAGCAACAGTTAACGGAGTACAAGTTGTGCTTGAGGGGTTAACCAATCGCCGTAAAGATGAGGAAGCTTTATTCCGTAAAAATGATAGTTTTGGAACTCCTATTGAGCTTGAAGTCTCTCCTGAACATTCTGTAACTTGGTTGAAAGGATATTTAGATGGGGGAAATACAGTAGTTGTTGCCTACAATGATCAACAAGTGGTAGAGGTTGTTAAACTAGAAACCCATCTTAAAGATGATTTGATCGATCTGTTGCAACAATATCCCAATGCTCGGAATTTTCATCTTGCCGAACCTGGGAGTCCTATTCCGCAAGCTACACAAATTGTATTCGCAGGTCGTAATCAGACACTTTCTCTAGTGGAAAATCCACCTCAATTAAATCGAGGACTGTTACTGAAAGGCATGAGTGATGAAGATGCCCCCGGTTATGACATCCGAGAAATGCAGGAACGCTTAAAAGATTTAGGCTATTACCAGAAAGAATTGGATGGTATCTTTGGCAGTGGCACGGATGAGGCGGTCAGAAAATTCCAAGCTGACGTTTTTGGTCACTCCGAAGCAGATGGGAAAGTCGGACCAAAAACTTGGGCTAAATTGTGGGGAGAAGAAACAACACCCACACCTACTCCTCAACCTGCTGAAGGAACTTATCTCCGACTGACTAAAACTAACCAGAAAGACGGTGATGGTTTATATATTCTCATTTTGGAATATATCAAGAATGGACAGGTAAAAGATCATCTTAAAGTTTGCTCTGGACAACGGAGTAAACAACTATTCCGTACAGGTCCTCAAAGTGTATCGGGTTCCATGGAACCGCTGCCTGAAGGCAAATGGTACATTAATGACATTCTCTGGGCAGGTGGCAAAGATAAATATGGACCGACTGTTTTTAGTAATGGTCTGGGTCCAGTTACTACCCCTATCAAATATGTCGGACCGAATTCCACACGGCGAAGTGCTATTGAAATCCATATTGATTGGAATGGAAAATATTGTCATGGTCCCTGTCCAGGAACGGCAGGTTGCCTTGGTATCTACGATATTGCTGACTACAAAAAATTAGTTAGTTGGCTACGAGATACTAATCCCCATGATCTATATGTGGATTGGGGTCTAGGAACTTGTCCTCAACCTCAAGAATAACTCACTCAAGGGTGATCATAATGATCTTTCATAGTGATCACCCTACTCTTTTTTGATTCGGTGATTTACTCACGAACAATGTACAAACTTTTACTGGCATCAGCCTTACAACAGGTAATGCAAAACACAAATCTCCCTATAAACATAGACTCAAAACTAATCTGGAACGATACAGGAATTAATCTTGTCGCTGGACAAGAATATCATTTTCAAGCAACAGGTCAATGGACAGACTGGACAATTACCTCTAATGCTGATGGTTATGAAAGTCCTAATTTCTTGCTGAAACTATGTGAAGGACTACGACGAATGCCTAATTCAGCTTGGTTTTCACTGATTGGTTCAATTGATAAAGATCAAGATAGTTTGTTCCTCATCGGCGCAAATAAACAGTTTATAGCCCCAAAAACAGGACGGCTTTACTGCTTTGCTAACGATGTGATCATCGCCTATGGCAATAATCGAGATAGCATCCAACTCACTGTAACTTCCTTAACTTGACAAAGGGAAAATATCCTATTTGTGAACCGTCTGCTTTTGTTAAAGTAACCTGTCCAGAATCAGGCAAAAAAGGAGCAAAAATGATGACTACCCAAAAACTGAAAGCTCTAGTCAATACTGTTATCAAACAATCTACCCTAGATAGCAGTCAGATTACTGATCTTACTCAAAAATTTTCCTTGACAGCAGGAGATAAAATTGAGATTAATAATTACAAATCTGCGAACAATAATCACTGGGAATTAGAATTAACAACTCCTGTTAATCAGATGACGAAATGGTTCGCTTATATGCCCCATGTCGAAATTAAAAGTAATGACCCTGTGGCCAAGATATTGCAAGATATTAAGCAGTCTCAATTTAAGGTGTATCATCGACCAACAGAACAAGATGGAGATGGAGTGGGGATTCCCCCTAATGGACAAGACAACCGTTCAGAAAGAATTTGTCCTGTTTACGTTCTTAGTCCAAGAAGACAAACAGATTCTTTAGTCAGACAACTGATTACACTGCTTCGGGTCAAGGATACAGCGTTCATTATTGCAGAACGATTGCTACAATATCCCGAAGATTATCTCCCCACTATTTCTCAATTTGAAAAAGCGGTCATCGTCCAATCTTTTGTTGGTGTCGGTCCTCCTCAACCGGATCCAACTCCTTATCCAGATTGGGCAAAAGAAAGACACGACAAAGAGTTGTGGAGACTCGAACAATCTATCCGTCTATTACAGTCGATGAATCGAAAAATCTCAGCTGTCATTTGTGCGATGGGAGATTCTCAAAAAAATTCATCCAAAGATGTGCGAGAAACAATGCAAACGAGATTATACAATCTTCTGGATAAGTATAATCTCTCGGCTATCAAACAGCCAATTACTTGGGGAGCAGATGAATTAGTAGCAATGGGAATCGCTCAAACCCTTCCCAAAACTAAAGTGCGTGTCCGCATCTCTAATAAGGAGACTGAAATGTGGTACGACGGGAGACGACCACCGGGAGAACTTGTGACTGAAAAATTACCAGCAGTTGGGTTAGAAAAATCAGAAACTGGCTGGGATTTCGAGGTCGCTATCCTAACTCGTCGTCAAAATGGTAGTATTGATGATTATCAGAAAGACGACCAGGAACAAGCCCAGTTAGACGAGCAATTTCTGGCTCAATATAAGAACTATTCTTCCGAGCAGCGCGCTAAATTAGTCATCATTGATGGCCGACTTTTTAATGGGGCTTGGAATGCCACTTCTGTGTTACCTTATGATGATTTATTGGCCTTCGGTAGTTGGGGAACATTTGGCAATTGTGTTGGCTCAACTTTGGCGGTGGCAAAAATTCTTTTCTACGCTAAAAATCCCGCCGCTCAAAGACAACTTTATTTAGAAGCCATTGCTCATGATGTTTTTGCTAATGGCTATAAAGAAGTTCAACGATCCGAAGAACCTAAAAGCTTCTGTAATCAGCTAAAAAATCAAACAGGAATCACTTTCAATCATTACGACGGATATGATAATCCTGCTACGGTCAAAAAAGTCTTTGAGGTCTTAAATCGGCACGTTAATGTCAGAATGCAAGAACATTTTGCAGGACTTTCCAGTGTTAATAACCGAGTCTTCCGAATTACTCCCCAACTTTGGCGCACTTTTGAGAGTGAAGTCCACATCTGGCCAAGATTACCAGAGGAAATTCATAAAGTTGGTATCTATCGTACCGATCTGGAAGCGATCGCTTTTAATCCTTCATTGGGTGATCAATTCGTCTAACAGTCAATTTTTCAACAATCTCATAGGAGAAATACCATGACTTCCTTACAAATTCTTAGTCCCATCAATGATGCTCGCTTTGAACGTCTAAAACCTGTTACTTTTACAGGCAAAGTCGATCCTGGAATAGTCACTGTAGAACTCACAGCAGATGACAAATATTCCCTAGGTAATAATCAGGTTAAAGCAGACGGTTCTTGGTCGATTACTTATTCAGGATTCACGAATCCTGGGAAGCGCAAAATTACTGCCTTTGGCTATGATCAAGCTAATCATGAAGAAGAAACCAGGCTCTTCTCGACTTTGTGTGATAATTTTTGCTTATGGAATTGTGAAATGCTTATCGGGCAAGACTTTTAGGGCTATTTTGACGAAGAAACCATCAGTATAGACCTCGTTTCCACACAGAAACCAGAAGAGCCGAAACCAGCATTATAATTTATGTGGCAGATTCCTCAGATTATACTAAAACTATTTATGGGGGTCTGGTTTTAGATGATTACAAAAAGCTTAAACACACCAAGTCTCTGCCGACAGATCACAGGTTAACTGATGCCGAAGGGTGCCGGTTATTTGAACAAGAAATCCTGCCCATTCTTCAGTCCAAAGAAACCTTTATGGAAGCAACGGAGGAAGGTCGAAACAAACTAAACGAATTAGTTGAACAAAACAAAGATCAATACCATATTGATGACGCACCCTGTGCTTATTCCGTCTCCTGTGTGATGAAATATCTGGCTGAAAAGTTAGGATTAGCCACCGTCAAAGCACTTTTCCAAGACCCCTGTTTAATTGATAATGTTCAAGTTACAGGCGTTGAGAAAAAACTGCGTCGTCTGGGATTTCTCTACTTTTTGAAAGAAGATTACCTAGCACCTCGTGGGGCAATAGGAGCAAGATGGCCTCGAAAAAATAAGGATAAATCGAATGAATCAGGTCACATTTATTTCATTACCAAAGATGGAGAAAAACGGACTCAATTTCCCAACCCAGAGAATTATTGGGATGATCAACAGGGAAGACACGAAACCGGAATAAACGGGCCTAAATGGCAAATTAAAGACCTTCATGCTGAAAACCTCGATTTCTTCGATCATGTTTTTATGCAATGGGAGAATGGCTATACCGAAGGATTTTGGTTGCCACCGGGTATTTATCCTTTAAATCGTGGTTTCAATCTGTCGAATCTTTAGTTCCGTATTCTAACAATGCCCATGGACCGACCGTTTAAAGTAAGTGGCACTTCGGTAATAGCTCAGTTTCTAATGGCAATTGGTCAGTCTCTTATCGTTTTACTGACAACGGCAAACGTCAAATTGAAGCGAGAGGATTTGATCAAGATAATCATTCTGTTGCTAGTGAAAAGATTACTTTAGAAATTAAAGCGTCTCCCATAAGCTGTGAACCAAGAACGAAACTCTTTGAAATTGGCGGTCATTCTGTTTGGCAAATTTCAGGACAAACCGCTTTTTTCTATCAATCAAAAATGAGTATTGATGCCGATGGTGCGCCTAATGCTTATCACCCAGACAATATTGGCTTAGATGATCTGAAAAATGCCGGTTATCCGAATACGTCTTGGTGGAAGAATATTCTTGTCCCTGACCCTCAAAATCCTAATCGAGCTTATGAGCAACGGGAGCATCTCATTTATGCAAGCGAGTAATTATACTTGTCCCTAAAACTGGTTTCTAGCAAGGCTTTCAAAATAGCTTGACATAAAACCTGATTTAGGGGTTACAAAGGTGAGCATGAGCAATGCCCACCTGAGTTTTTTTTAAGGAGTAATTACCATGAATAAAGTTGCTGTAATCACAGGTTTAGCCCTAGCATATTTTGGTGTTAATGTCAATAGTTTGCAAGGGGCAAATATCACCTACAATTTTCAAGGTGTCATAACTTATGGAAGTCTGACGGGAACTTATTCCAGTTCGGCTAGTTTCGATAATGCGGCGATTACAGGAGTGGATTTTGAATCTATCCCCTTGACCAATATTAGTTTTAATCTACTCTCCAATACCTTTAATCTCGCTTCGGCCGATGCCCCTCCCGTGGTCAATTATTTCGATGAGACTTTTATTGGCATCGATTATAGTGTCACCTCTACTAATGCTTTCTTTCCCATCGCTAATTTTGCCCTGACTAGCGGATTGTTTAACCTCAGTGAAGCGGCTTTTGCCTATACTCCTCGCTTGGGTATTGCGGGACAAGGTAGCCTAACTTTTAGCAAAGTTCCTGAACCTTCTATCGTTATCGGTTTAATCATTTTAGGAGGAATAGGTTTTGTCCTCCGCAAAAGGCCATAACTAATTTGAGACTTCCTTCGCTAAAAACGCCTACGTCTAAAGCTCTTGCTAAAGTAACTCAAGAATATATTTTGGTCTGTAATGAAGTTCCGGGGGAAGGCGATAAGTTGTCTATTTCGAGGTTCCCTATTTTAGCACGATGGTAAGTAGGGAGGCACAATTATTTGTAGGATGGGTTAGCGGTAGCGTAACATAATCAGGCGTTGGGTTTCATGCTTCAACCCAACCTACGTTCATCTTATATTTAATTCCACCCACCTACTTATTGCTACTCGATTTTATAGAGATAGGCTTCTGGGGTTTCAAGAAGGGAAGTCATCGGGCGATCGAGAGGGTGAGTTTTGACGAGGGTAAAAATTGGAAATAAATCGTTCATTTGGATAGCCATTTTAAATTTCGGCTGGATGTAATAACTACCCGATGGGCAGGCATTGGTGATCTTTAGCTCTCTTTTGGTCATAAAGGTATCGATATAATCGTACTGACCGCGCTCTTTTCTTTTGCGTTTCTTGGCTGGATCACAAAGGGTTGAACCAACGGGAATCTGATTGATAATTTCCACTGTATCGGCCACGGATAGGAGTCTTTCGGAACCGTATTTACTGGCAAGATAACGTTGATTGAAATAGAGATTAGTTGCGATAGAATAGCCGATGATAATTGCTAGAACTAGAGCGAGGATCCTGTCGAAAGTCTTAGTCAAGTTTAGATAGGCCAGACTAGCGATCGCCAAGAGGATAGGAGCAAACCAGAGTAAGATTTTACGATGGGAATAAAAATGCTCATCAGGATAATTAGAGGAAGCGTAGAGAAAAATTATCCAAGTGATCGCCAAAAAGCCGATAAGTGTTTTATTGCCTCGATATTTTTTGATGACTATGTATAGAGAAATGCCGAAAAAAATAGCAGAAACTACGACATTGAAAATCGATATATTGTCATTCAAAAAAAACACTTGATTACCCAGATAAACCGTTTCCCAAATCGCTTTAAATAGACGAGTGAACAGATTGCTCGATGGTTCACCGCTCGCCCCCTTCTCCGTGAGTGCTCTCACGATTCCCCTCGTATTAGCGAAATTCCGAACGATCTCACTGTGCCAATACATAAATAAGGCGAGATTTGCCGAGAGAATCGATAGAAAAGGCAAAAGACATTTACGAGTATTCTTGCGATTGCGATAAACAAACCATAGACAGGCAATAACACAAGTCACTGGGATAATTAACATCGTGGTGGTGTGTAAACTCACCAATATAGCGACGGTAATCCCGAAGAATATCCAAGCTATAGCCTGATAGAGCAGCGGCTTAGTCGTTTCCATCTGGAACCGATAGAGTAAAGCAAAAACGAGCAGGAAAAAGGGTATTGGGCTAGGGGCCCAGGAAAAATTATTAATGAAATAGTCCGCATAGATCGTGCTATACCAAAATCCTGCCAAACTGGACAGGAGAAGACGTTTATCTTGTTCTACATTTTCTAAAAGTTGATAAACAAAGTAGATTAAGAGGGGAATCGATAGAAAAGAAAATAGTCCATTGGTAAGGACTTGAAATTCGGGAGCGGTACCGAAAATTGTCAGAGGAAAGGCTAAATAAGTATAGAGGGGGGGGATTGTGAATCCATATTTTCCACCACCCCCCGGTGGTCCCAATTGAGGAAAGTTTCCCTTCCACATATCCATCGAAAGATAACCAAGGGTAATCTGATCGGGATCCGGTCCGATATCGAAGGTAACGTATTCAAAGATACTGACAATCCTGGTGAAAAAGGCAAAGGCGATCGCTAGAATCCCTAAAATCAGTGCCGTTACTCGGACTTTATTGATTGATTTCCCCATAAGTGTCGGTATTTTTATCCTAAAATTGTCTGGTAGCTTCGTGACCGTATACCCGAATATTTATCTTCGCATGGTAGCACGAATTTCTAGTCCTACTCGGTCAGAATTATAGCGTTAAAGATGAAGTATAACCTGATTTAGCATTACTGGCCGACTCCCCAAAACGAAAACTTCGGGCTCTACCGAACCTGTCATGTAAAACTATCAACAACTCATGCTTAAAAAGCTTATATACTAAGGCTTTGAGTTTTTATTAGATTGATATTTATCAACTTTAGAGCATTGCTGGGCAGAGAGGGAACTTGAGGAATTTTCTACAGTGTAAGTTCGGAAGAACCAAACTTCGTACCTCACCATGAAGATAACTGCTATAAGATTTAAGAGCCTGTTTAGCAATAAACTGGGTACACTCGCTTAACAAAAATTTTTTTAGACAGATCTTGGACACAATCGGGAACCCCGTGTTAAACTGCCTCGATAAGATGATGTCACTCTAAAAGTATTTCACTATATAATCCAATGGTAATACAATCGGTTAGTTTAACAGTTAAGGACTATAAGTCTAACATTCCCGTGGCCATCTTGTGTGGTGGCAAAGGAACCCGACTGCGGGAAGAAACCGAATTTCGACCTAAGCCGATGATTGCCATCGGAAATCGACCGATTATTTGGCATATCATGAAAACTTATGCCCACTATGGCTTAACTGACTTTATGCTCTGTCTAGGTTATAAAGGGGAAATAATCCGGGACTATTTCTTTAGCTATGATTGGAATCACAGTGATGTCCTCTTAGAGTTAGGCAATAAAAAAGTGACCAAACTCGATAGTGGACATGATGAGGAAGACTGGCGTATTTGGTTAGTTGATACGGGACAGGAAACCATGACCGGAGGCCGTCTTAAACGTCTCACCTCTTATATAGATCAAACTGGAAGTGATATCTTTTTAGCCACCTATGGGGATGGGGTTTGTGATGTGAATATTGCGGATCTGTTGGATTTCCATTACTCTCATGGTAAATTAGCCACCTTGACGGCGGTTCGTCCTCCTTCTCGCTTTGGCGAGTTAATCATTGAGGGTAATTTAGTCACTCAATTCCAAGAAAAGCCCCAAACATCTGAAGGATGGATTAATGGGGGCTATTTTGTCTTAAATCGCAAGGTTTTGGATTTAATTGAGGGAGATGCGACGACTTTTGAAGCACAGCCCCTCAGAACCCTGGCTGCTTTGGGAGAACTCGCCGTCTATAAGCATGAAGGGTTTTGGCAGTGCATGGATACTTATCGAGAAATGGAAATGCTCAATCACCTTTATGACACTGGACAAGCTAGATGGAAAATATGGTAAAGGAAACATTTTGGTCGGGCAAAAAGGTCTTTATTACTGGTCATACTGGCTTTAAGGGGTCTTGGCTGGCTTTTTGGTTACTCCATCTAGGGGCAGCGGTAAAAGGCCTCAGTTTAGCTCCCAATACTACCCCCGCTTTATTTGAGCAATTAGACTTAGCTCAAAACCTGAGTCATCATATAGGGGATATTCGAGAGGCTGAGTTAGTGGCTCGTTTAATCGCTTCATGGCAACCGGATGTAGTCTTTCATTTAGCGGCGCAACCCTTAGTGCGACTTTCTTATCTGGAGTCGGTGGCAACCTGGAACACAAATGTCATGGGGACTATTCACGTTTTAGAGGCCCTGAAAAGCCTGACTCATCCCTGTGCCGCCGTGTTTATTACTAGCGATAAGTGCTATGAGAATCGGGAATGGGTCTATGGTTATCGGGAAAATGACCCATTAGGGGGTTATGATCCCTATAGTTCTAGTAAGGCGGGGGCGGAATTAGCGATCGCATCTTGGCGAAATTCCTTCTTTAAAACCCCTCAAACCCCCATCGGTATTGCCAGCGCCAGGGCAGGAAATGTCATCGGTGGCGGAGATTGGTCCCTAGATCGGATTGTACCCGATGCCATGCGAGCTTTGATGAAATCCGAACCAATTCCGGTGCGGAACCCTCTAGCGACTCGCCCTTGGCAGCACGTTTTAGAGCCTTTAGGTGGCTATTTACGGTTAGCTGAGTCGATTTATGAGCAGTTGATGACGGCTAATTGGCAGCAAGACAGCCGGGGGTTATATGGGGCGTTTAATTTCGGTCCGTCTCTGACTTCTAATCGTCCGGTTAAAGAGTTAGTTGAGTCTATCCTACAACTTTGGCCGGGAACTTGGCTCGATCAAAGTGATCCGAATGCTGTTCATGAGGCTAAATTGCTTAATCTAGTCACGGATAAGGCTTTCCATACCCTAAAATGGCAACCCGTCTGGGATTTTGAGCGGACAGTTCAAGAAACCGTTCTTTGGTATCACCAAGCCAATCAAATTGCACCTAGCAATAATCAAGGGTTTCAAAACTTAACCCGATCACAGATCGAGCTATACCAGGCCGATGTCTTCAGTGAAAAAGTAGGTAGCTTTTGTGTTCCATAATATTTATCGCTACATTCCGGCGTTCCCCAAAACCAGAGACTTCGTACCTCACCATTAGGATAAATTCAACAAATATGACTAAAGTTTACTTCTACGCAACAAATGAAAGGGAGATGCGGTTATTTAATAGACAAGATCCCGACTCTTTCCTCGGTATTCATGATCATTTTTCAGGGGAAATTGCGACGAGTTATATCTATCTTAAAAAGGCGGGTTTAGATTGTGAAGTTATTAACACAATTCCTGAAGAAGGGATTGTGTTCGGGGATAAACAGAGTTTTGATAAAACCTTGCTAGAGATCAAAAAATATCTTGGTCGTGTTTACAAATATCCAGGAAATGCTATGTTAATTGCGATGAAAGCTGATTACCAGTTTTATCCACCTGCCCATATAAATATTGTTAATAATCCCGTGGATTTCCAGAAAAACCGTAATTCTATTTGGAATCCTTACTATCTTGTTTTTCCTTGGCCTCAGCCCGGATTGATCCCTCGATTGAAAGAGCGTGGCTGTCTAGTTGAAAATGTGGCTTATCTTGGTGATCAATCTCAATTAGCAGAAGAACTGAAATCAGATAAATGGCGTGATGCCCTATCTTCTCTAGGATGCAAGTGGTGGCCAATTCTTGAGCCTAAAAAGTGGAACGACTATAGTAATATAGATGTGGTTATTGCCGCTAGAAGTTTCGATGGCAACCCATACATCAACAAACCCGCTAATAAATTAATCAATTGTTGGCGAACTGGTGTTCCAGCCATCATGACTCCAGAGTCCTCAATCTTAGCAGAAAAGAAAAGCGACTTAGACTTTCTTTTGGTTAATTCTCTGGACGAAGCTATCTCAGCAGTTAGTAAGTTAAAGAGTAGTCCCGAACTTTATGCTAACATGGTCAGTAATGCCCGGGAAAGGGCTAAGGATTTTACTGTAGAAAAAGGTTGTGAAAGATTTATGAAATTTTTTGAGGAATTTGCGTTTCCTACCTATAATGAATGGATTAAATTAACGGAAAGTCAGAAAAAAACTCTTTTCTGGAGACGTTGTTCTAAATTGAAATTAGACAATTTTAAAGACAGAACAATTTAGTTGGCTCTTCTCGACTTTGTGTGATAATTTTTGCTTATAGAATCGTGAAATATTTACTGGGAAAGACTTTTAGGACTATTTTGCTGAAGAAACTATCAGTATAGACCCCGTTTCCACACAGAAACCAGAAGAGCCAATAGTTTTATCGAGCGGTTTTTCTAACGAACATTATTGCATAAATCATGACACAACCTATCCATCGTCCAACTAATACATCTGAGCAAGAACAAGAACTGCGAGAGCAAGTCTTTCAAGCAGTACAAGAATATTATAAGCACAAATTTCAACCCCGGGCTTTTGTGGCGGGGCAGACCTATATTCCGGCATCGGGTAAGGTATTTGATGAGCAAGAATTAGTCAAATTAGTGGATTCTTCCCTAGATTTCTGGTTAACGACGGGCAGATATGCGGCGGAATTTGAGGAACGTTTTGCCCAGTGGATGGGGGTAAAACATTGTTTATTAGTCAATTCCGGCTCTTCGGCCAATTTAGTGGCCTTAAGTGCCTTAACTTCCCCTAAATTGGGGGAAAAACAACTTAAACCGGGGGATGAAGTCATTACCGTCGCCGCCGGTTTCCCGACCACAGTTAATCCCATCTTTCAAAATCAGCTAATTCCCGTCTTTTTAGACGTTAAATTACCCGGTTATGACCTCGACATCGAGCAACTGGAATCGGCCTTGTCAGAGAAGACTAAAGCGATTATGATCGCTCATACCCTGGGAAATCCCTTTAATTTAGAAGCGGTGATGGCTTTTGCCGAAAAACATGACCTCTGGGTAGTCGAGGATAACTGTGATGCGGTGGGAAGTCTCTATAAAGGGCAAAAAACCGGCACCTTTGGGCATTTAGCAACGGTTAGCTTTTATCCTGCCCATCACATGACTATGGGAGAAGGGGGCGCGGTTTTAACCAGTGATACCCGCTTGAAAAAGATTGTCGAGTCATTCCGTGACTGGGGGAGAGATTGTTGGTGTCCTCCGGGGGTAGATAATACCTGTAATAAGCGCTTCGGTTGGCAGTTAGGAGATTTGCCCTTTGGCTATGACCATAAGTACACCTATTCTCATGTGGGTTATAACCTAAAGATGACCGATATGCAAGCCGCCGTTGGGGTAGCGCAACTGGATAAATTGCCAGGATTTATCAAAAAGCGCCGGGAAAATTTCGACTTTTTGCATCAAAAGTTACAGGAGCTTCAAGATGTTTTAATTCTGCCTGAAGCCAGCCCCGATTCTGAACCGAGTTGGTTCGGGTTTCCGATTTTTGTCAAGGAAAATGCGCCTTTTAGCCGCAATGATTTAGTTAAGCATTTGGAGGAAAAACGCATCGGCACAAGGCTATTATTTGGAGGAAATTTGTTGCGACAACCTCTTTATAAGGGTTTAAATTATCGAGTTATTGGGGATTTAAGTAATGCCGATAAAATCATGAGTAGTGTTTTTTGGCTAGGCATTTATCCCGGATTAACGGAGGAAATGTTAGAATATGTTGTCTTGACGCTAAAAAGTTTCTGCCAAGGGTGATTAAGGGAAAACCGACTTTTTTTAAGTATTCTTGGCTTTTCTTAATGAAAAAGAGATAAACATGACACCATCTGCCATTGATTTACCGACAAAATCAAAGATAATCACCTGGGAAAAACTGCCCGATGATTTTATTCTACCTGACGAACCTGTGGACAATAACCTGCAACCTCTCTTAGCAGCAGCTTTACGCGAATCCCTAGAATTAGCAGGATTAATTCTAGAATCGATGCTAATTGCCTCTAATTTTGGCTTATGTGCTACCGTTAAAACTCAAACAGTTGTCAAAGCGCCTGACTGGGTTTATATTCCCTCAGTAAAACCGATTCCTAGCGGAAAAATTCGGCGCAGTTATACTCCCCATCTTGAAGGAGAAATTCCAGCTATTGTCCTAGAGTTTATCTCGGAAACCGAAGGGGGTGAATATTCCATCAACCCTCACTATCCCTATGGAAAATGGTATTTTTACGAGCAAATCTTACAAGTACCTGTCTAT
>NZ_JADBVE010000237.1:0-3583 GCF_020245285.1 Microcystis sp. M31BS1 | reverse complement strand
TCAATTGTCTATCTTTTGGTATTAACCTGTTTGTGCCTTAAGTCCTTCCCTGTATGGATTTCAGCTACTTTTGAGCGTAGGCGCTCTCATCGAATTTTATTTTAAGTTAATTATTTGCATAACAATTCCCGAAGAGCCAAATCGCCTTTGAAGCTGTTATCGGTAAATTAACGGAAGGAGCCATGGATAAAGGTGTAGAATTGTGGCAAAAAATTAAGCAAAAGTTACAAAAGGAACCCTCCGCAGCACAGGTTTTAGCGGCAGCAGAACAAACTAAATCCGAGGCGATGATTGAACAGCAAGTGGTTCCTTTTTTACAGGTAGAAATGCTCAAAGACCCCAATTTTGCCCAAGAAATCCAAATCCTAGCACAACAAATTAAACAAGTTATCAACAGTGGCAATCAAGAAAGTATCGCCATGAATGCTACAGCTTATGATAATAGTACCGTTAAAATGGTAGGAAAAATTGAGGCTGATACAGTTAATTTCTAAACCTTTTTGTTTCTCCTGTACTTGCGCCCAAAATGTAAGTAGGTAGGCCTTAAAAATTATCAGATGCCCCCCTTATTAAGGGGGGACTAAGGGGGGATCAGCACCCCCCTTATTAAGGGGGGACTAAGGGGGGATCAGCACCCCCCTTATTAAGGGGGGACTAAGGGGGGATCGAACCTAAAATCCATTTTAAATTTAATTGTAACCAGCTACTTAACATTTACTTATTTTTATCTCAAGAAAAACCCCAATTTTTCTCATGACTTCAGAAACTAATTCCAACGAGATTAATCTATCGGCAACGGCACAGGATCAATCTAAAGTAAATTTAATTGGCAAAATCGAGACTAAAAATCTAATACTTTCCGAGGAACTTTTAAACCGATTGGAAACTCCATCGGGGGGTATTTTCAAGGGAGGAAATGCTCGAAAACGTCTCGCCTATTGGCAGGGAAGGAAGGAGGAAATCACCCAAATTAAGCAGTGGTTTACTGATCCAAATGTTGCGATGATTGGCATCAAAGGAGTTGGAGGAATTGGAAAATCTACCCTAGCCAGCAAAATTTTTGAGGAGGAAATTCCCCTCGATCCTTCCCTAGGGGACGATAAAGATTTATTCCCAAAACGCTTTTGGTGGGAAGCGGGAAATCTGGGCGGATTTAGTGGTTTAGCTCGCCAACTCCTGACGGAATTTGGTTATCCTGTCCCCGAAAAAGAAATAGATTTACAGGAAGCTTTAATCAGACAATTGCAACGCCATCGCCACCTAATTATTATCGATAATCTAGAGAGTTTATTAGGGGAAGATGGTTCTTGGAATAATGAATTTTATCAGCAGTTTTTCACTGCTTGGATAGAAAAAGGTGACACCAGCAAAATTATAGTCACCACCAGAGAAAAGCCAAAAACTAATGGTTTTAACCGTTGGATTGAGCTAAAAGGTTTGAAACCACCTGAAGGGGCGCAATTGTTAGCAGAATCGCAAATAACAGGGGATCTAGAGAACTTTTCTCGACGGGTGGATGGTCATCCATTACTCCTGCGATTGGTGGCGGATTTACTCCTAGCAGAATTTCCGCAAAACCCCAGTTTAGAAAGGTTAGCGGACTTAGAATTAGGAAATTTATCGCAACTTTTGAGCGATCCGCAGGTGGTGGGGAGTCATCGTCAAGAGACAGTGGGAATTGCTTTAGTTTTAGATGCTAGTTTTCAGCGACTTAGCCAAAGACAGCAGGAATTATTCACTAAAACCAGCATTTATCGCCGAGAATTTGATTCTCCGGCAGCCAAAGCGGTGATGGATAATTACCCCGAGATCGCACTATCCGAGATCACGGCAGATTTGCGAGAATTACAGCGACGATCATTATTAGAAGAAAAAGAGGAAAATCGCCAGCGAATTTTTAGTTTTCAGCCTTTAGTTTGGGAATATGCACAATACAAAGCCGGCGATCAAAGGGAATTACACCAAAAAGCGATCGCCTATTATCTTTCTATTGCTAAACCCGACTCCTGGGAAATCCTCAACGATGTGCAACCTTACCTAGAAATTTTCTATCATCACTATCAGTTAACCGAGTACGACAATGCTTTTGATATTCTCCGTGCTATCGATAATTTTCTCACCCGACGGGGGTATTATCAAACCCTAGCCGATTATTACCTTGAATTAGTCACTGTTTACCAACAACAGGAGGAGCAAACCAACTGGAATTATGCCGCATCCCTCACCAGTTTAGGCAATGTTTACCAATCCCTAGGAGAATACGAAAAAGCGATCGAGTTTCATCAACAGTCCTTAGCAATCACACGGGAAATCGGTGATCGGGGGGGTGAAGCGAATTCCTACATAGGTTTAGGCAATGTTTACTATTCCCTAGGAGAATACCAAAAAGCGATCGAGTTTCATCAACAGTCCTTAGCAATCACACGGGAAATCGGTGATCGGGGGGGTGAAGCGAATTCCTACATAGGTTTAGGCAATGTTTACTATTCCCTAGGAGAATACCAAAAAGCGATCGAGTTTTATCAACAGTCCTTAGCAATCACACGCGAAATCGGTGATCGGGGGGGTGAAGCGAATTCCTACATAGGTTTAGGCAATGTTTACTATTCCCTAGGAGAATACCAAAAAGCGATCGAGTTTTATCAACAGTCCTTAGCAATCGAACGGGAAATCGGTGATCGGGGGGGTGAAGCGAATTCCTACATAGGTTTAGGCAATGTTTACTATTCCCTAGGGGAATACCAAAAAGCGATCGAGTTTTATCAACAGTCCTTAGCAATCAAACGGGAAATCGGTGATCGGGGGGGTGAAGCGAATACTTGGTTTAATCTGGGACTTACCTACTATAAACTCAAACGTATATCGGAAGCGAAAGAAGCATATCTTCAGTCGCGGGAATTATTTCAAGCATTGGGGTTAGCAGCGGATGTTCAAAATTGCGATCAGGCAATTCGGCAATTAGAAACCCGAAAATATCCCTTAATCGTTGCTTTCTTTCTGGGGGTGATTAAGTTTCCTTTAGTTTTAATTGGGGGGATAATAGTGGCATTGTGGCGATTGTTAAAAAGATGGTTGAGGAAAGCATAATTATCGGTAGGATGGGTTAGATATCCCTTATTTTTAACCTGAGTTTCACATCTGCTAATTTCCCCTCATAACTACCCTAAAGTGAGAAATTATAGTAATATTTCTAAGGATTACCAGAAAAGAAAGAGCGCCACGCTGCCGTGCCGATCGCTCCTCCTAAAAGGATAATTAACGTCCAAACTTGATTTTTTTGGGTTCCTTCCAGCTTTTCTAGTCTTCTATCCATCCCATCGACTTTTTCAGTTAGTTTTGCTTGTCCTACCTCTAGCTTAGTGAGCCGTTCATCGATTTTATCAAATTTCTGGTTAAAATCCTTCTGTAGGCTATCAAATTTCTGGTTAAAATCCTTTTGTAAGCTATCAAATTTCTGGTTAACATCCTGTTGCAAGATATCGATTTTTTGGTTAACTTCCTTGATGCTGTCTTTAATTTCCTTGAGGACGGATTCAAGACTATAAGTAACGGTTTCGTTAGACATTTTGGTAACATCCTTGGG
>NZ_JADBVE010000236.1:0-2856 GCF_020245285.1 Microcystis sp. M31BS1 | reverse complement strand
AACTTTTCTGACTTTTCTTCAGCCATTTATGAATGTTTGAATGATGCCCATTTGAAACATAAAAAAGAACTGGATTCCTTGCTGACTCTACGATTTCAGAAGTTTAATAAATCTCAGATTATGAACGTCTAAAGTATAGCACGATCTTTCAGTTATTAATAAAGTAAAGTGGCTCTTCTGGTTTCTGTGTGGAAACGAGGTCTATACTGATACTTTCTTCCGCAAAATAGCCCTAAAAGTCTTGCCCGATAAGCATTTCACGATTCCATAAGCAAAAATTATCACACAAAGTCGAGAAGAGCCGTAAAGTGCGGTAAATTTCTGAACTATGGTAATGATCTTGATGTCTGAGATTCATATTTTCTACTTAAAAGAGAGGAAGTGAGGGATTTCCACCACCACTCCAGGGAAACCAAGGAGAGCGAGCATGGAGTGGTAAGAACTAAGAGTTTGTCTCACTTCTGACTCCTTTCCTTCACCACTAACTCTTTGATCCCGAACTGACATTAGCAATACTACCAAAAAGGTTCGGATACCTACACTATCAAGAAAGCGGGGTTATTTTGCACTATAGAGATAACAAAGGAACTGATAGGGGTGGGTATCGCCTAAAAACCGAGTACAGTTCCGATTCTAGAAGTCACTATAAGTTGTATCGGAGCAGCACAAAGATTATGGGAAAAGTAGTTGGAATTGACTTAGGGACGACTAACTCCTGCGTCGCGGTTATGGAAGGGGGTAAACCCACCGTTATCGCCAACGCCGAAGGGTTTAGAACTACGCCCTCAGTCGTCGCCTACGCCAAAAGTGGCGATCGCCTAGTAGGACAAATCGCCAAACGTCAAGCGGTAATGAACCCGCAAAATACCTTTTATTCCGTCAAACGCTTCATCGGCCGGAAATTCAACGAAGTTACCAACGAAGCCACAGAAGTATCCTACAAAACTCTCCAGGACGGCAACGGCAACGTTAAATTAGACTGTCCCGCCCAGGGCAAACAATTCTCCCCCGAAGAAATTTCCGCCCAGGTACTGCGGAAACTGGTGGAGGATGCCAGTAAATACCTCGGCGAAACCGTTACCCAAGCAGTCATCACCGTACCCGCTTATTTTAATGACTCCCAACGTCAAGCCACCAAAGATGCCGGGAGAATTGCTGGGGTTGAAGTTCTCCGCATTATCAACGAACCCACCGCCGCCTCTCTTGCCTACGGATTAGACAAAAAAGCTAACGAAACCATTCTCGTTTTTGACTTGGGTGGGGGAACCTTTGACGTATCGGTTCTAGAAGTGGGTGATGGTGTCTTTGAAGTTCTTGCTACCTCTGGAGATACTCATCTCGGTGGTGATGACTTCGATAAAAAAATCGTCGATTATCTAGCCGGAGAATTCAAAAAAGTTGAAGGAATAGATCTCCGTCAAGATAAACAAGCCCTGCAACGTCTCACGGAAGCGGCAGAAAAAGCCAAAATTGAGCTTTCTAGCGTTACCCAAGCGGAAATTAACCTGCCCTTTATCACCGCTACCGCCGAAGGACCAAAACACCTAGATACCACTTTAACTAGAGCTAAATTTGAGGAAATTTGCGCCGATTTAATTGATCGCTGTCGGATTCCCGTCGAAAACGCCATCCGTGATGCCAAAATCGATAAATCTGCCCTCGATGAAGTGGTTCTCGTCGGTGGTTCAACCCGGATTCCCGCCGTCCAGGAATTAGTTAAAAAAGTTCTGGGCAAAGATCCTAACCAAAGCGTTAACCCCGATGAAGTGGTAGCCGTCGGCGCCGCTATTCAAGGTGGTGTTCTCGCCGGTGAAGTCAAAGATATTCTTCTGCTTGATGTTTCGCCCTTGTCTTTGGGTGTGGAAACCCTCGGCGGTGTGATGACGCGGATTATTCCCCGCAACACCACTATTCCCACCAAAAAATCGGAAGTTTTCTCCACGGCAGTGGATGGACAAACTAACGTGGAAATCCACGTCCTGCAAGGGGAACGGGAAATGGCCAAAGATAACAAGAGTTTGGGAACTTTCCGACTCGATGGCATCCCTCCCGCTCCTCGTGGTGTGCCTCAAATCGAAGTGGTTTTCGACATCGATGCTAACGGTATTCTCAATGTCACCGCTAAGGATAAAGGTACAGGAAAAGAACAATCGATCAGCATCACCGGCGCTTCTACCTTGCCCCAAAATGAAGTGGAACGCATGGTAAATGAGGCAGAATCGAACGCCTCGGTGGATAAGGAACGTCGCGAACGCATTGAACGCAAAAATCAAGCTGATTCCCTGGTTTATCAAGCTGAGAAGCAGTTGGAAGAGTTAGGCGATAAGGTTCCCCCATCCGAGAAAAATAAAGCCCAAGGGTTGATTAAAGACCTGAAAGAAGCGATCGCTCAAGACGATGATAGTAAGATCAAAACCATCCTACCGGAATTACAACAAGCCCTCTACGCGATCGGTAGCAGTATGTATCAGCAAGCGCCCCCTAGCAATCCCACCGGTGGCAATGATAACAATGGCCCCTCTGGTGGTGCTGGTGGTGGCGATGATGTCATCGATGCGGAATTCTCCGACGCTAAATAAAAATTAAGTTCTTAGCTTCGGGAAGGACACAAGTTACCTTGTGTCCTTTTTTTGTTGCAGCTTTCTTAAAGATAAACCACATCAGGGTTTCCCTACGTCAACCCATCGCTACCAAGATAACTAAACAAAGTTAAAGTGGTTCTTCGTTACTTGGTATGGTTCGATAGGGGGGCATAAATCGACTAAATCCTTATCTGGCAAGAGATTTAATTGATTAGTTCGCTCTAGACAAAAAACAATTAACAAAAATCGCTAAATGCCTTTCTATATAAGGGTT
>NZ_JADBVE010000235.1:0-4959 GCF_020245285.1 Microcystis sp. M31BS1 | reverse complement strand
ATGGCAACAGAAGCTGCTATGTCAGCAGATGAAAATGCTGCTGATGTTGCGGGTAGGTTTATTGATCAGGGAGCAAATCTTACTAAAGCAGGAGTTGCTCAGTATTTTTCTCTTCCTGATAATCGATATCTGTCCGTAGATGGTGTTGGATTGGCTCAAGCTGGCTCACAATTTCTAGATCGTGAAGCCGCCGCAGCCTCTAAAGATCGTATGGATGCAGCCGGTACAGCCGCTAAAAATTTAGGATACATTATTCCTCCAGAACAAATGCAAGGTTATATGGGATCTACGTTAGGTCCGCCACCTTCAGGACAAATTACGGTCCAACCGACTGAAAATGCTATTAATCAAGCTAATGCTAATGCAGCTGGTATTAATGCTAATGCTAGAATGTTATCAGCTAAAAAAGGACATAATGTTGGAGACGGTTCTTCGGAAACTATAAATTACATCATTGATCCTAATGGAAATATGATTCCAATCAGTGGAACTACTAAGAAGAAGAATTCAGCTCAAGGTGGAAATAATCAAGGAACTAACTTAAATCGTCGTCCTCCTAAAATTGATCCCAATTCTGGACTGGTTGTTCCTAATGGATAATAAATCACAGAAAAATAAAGAAAGTCCTCTGTTTTCGGCTTTGGTTAGGCAAGGTTTGGTTGGATTTACTACACCTTTCACTTCTCCAGGATCAGTAACCGAAAAACAAGATGTAACTCCTTGGATCGAAAAGATTGCTCCCAATTTTTCTAAGAAATTGGGATATGATGGCAAGCCTAATTACAGAACTGTAACTAGGATGAGGGCTCCTGTTTATTTAGAAGATCCAATTGCTGCAGCTGCTCAACTTTACAATTTTGGTGCAGGATATTTAGCCGATAAAGGTGTAAATATCAATGGATATTTTCCTGCTCAAATTAAAACTAAGACTACTGATAGATTTATTGATGATGTAGCTAAAGCTAGAGAACGCTCACAAGAATATTGGGGAGTTCAAGACCCTTCAAATGCTGCTGAAGTAGCTGCTGAAACTTTTGGTAGTATGCTTGTTCCGGGTATGCAAGTTAAAGTAGCTTCTAAGTTGATTAAACCTGTAGAAAAGAGCATGACTCTTGCCCAAAAAACAGGTCGTGTTGCAGCTAACACAGGTCGAGTTGCTGCACAAGCTGCGGTCGAAATCGCTGGACCAGGAAATAACTCAGGTTTAAAAGCTATTCCAATTGCTACTGGGCTTTCAGTAGGAGCTAACGAGCTTGTAGATCATGCTTTATCTAATTCTAATGATGCAGAAGTACGTGAAATAGCTAAAGATTATACTTCAATACAAGATGTGTCTCGTTGGGTGCTTCAACCTGAAAAGCGACAAAAAGAATGGTCTCAATACCTTTCTCCTGAAATTATTGAAGAATACAATAAAGCCGTTGATGAAGGTGATATAGCTTATACTGATTCCGTTCAAGCATTAGGAATGCAGCTTAAAGAAAAAGATAATGCTGAAAGCTATCTTCCTCCTGAACCTGATTGGGTTAAATTTGGAGTGGATACAGCAATGGCCGGTATTCTTGCTGGAAGTATCTGGATGGGAGGAAGACTTAAATCAGGTTTAAGTCAACGTCTTGCTAATGGCACCGAACTTGCTGGCAAAGAATTTGAATCTTCTAATTCATCTGTTGGAACTAAAGCCGGACAAGCTCTATTTCAAAATGATCAAGCTGTTCGAGATTCTACTAAGCAGATGACAGGAGATAGCGGCTTTATTGGAGAAAGTCGTGGACTGAGACAGTGGAAAGCTAAGTTTGATGGAATTTCGATTCCAGCTTTGCAGTCTAAAATTAATAACTTTATGGCTACAGGCCAACTACCGCAATCTGGTCTAAAGACTGATCCGATTTCTCATACTCTAGAACAAGTTGCTGCTCTTGATCCTGCTTCTAGATCTATGCTCACGGATGGACTACTCGCGAAGTCTGCACTTAACGACTGGAAACGAACTGGTAAAGCTACTTCTTTCAAAACTAAACAAGATGGAACTCCTTACACTATCAATGAGCTTCAAGATCTAGTCAATCTTGGGGAACAAGGTCCACTTAAAGATCTAGCCAATCGAATTCGACAGCATTATCGTGATCAACTTGATTACATGCTAGAACAACGATTTATCAATAAGACACAGTATGATCAATATATTCTAGATAGAAAAGATTATGTTCACTTTTCTAAAAATACAGAAGGCGATTTTCTAGACGAACTTCTATCTAGAGACGTGAATTCTCGCCCTACTGACACAATCATTCAAAATAGATCGGATGCATCTGGAGGCGGTATTAGTGCCGGCAATGCTGCTGATCCTGTTCTAGACCTAAGCAATCGTTGGGCAGAAATTATTCATAATGTTCAGATTAATTCTGTTAAACGAGATTGGCTTGATCTAGCTACGACTAACTCAGAATTGAGTAAAATTATAACTCAAGTTCCAATTAATAAAGGTGGAGAAAACATTCATACCATTAAAATCGATGGTAAAGAAGTTCATTATAAGGTAAAAGATCAAATGCTTTCCGAAGCACTTGACTTTTCTCCTTTTACAACTCGATCTGTTTGGGCTCAAGTACTGGACACTCCTAGAAAGCTATTCCAAGCCGGTACTACTGGTGTTGGTAATCCGCTGTTTGCTGGAACTGCAATGGTATACGATACTGTTACAGGTATTGCTCTCCGCCCTAAGAATTTCCAACTTGGTGTTATCAATGAATTTCTAAATAAAGTTTCTAAGGGCAAGCATAATCTTGGAATGTTCGATCCTACTGCATGGGTAACGGCTCCTATTGGTGCGGTTCGTCATGCAGCCGACAGTATTGTAGAAGCTTTTTCACACGAAATGGCTTATCAATTGCAAAATGGTTCTGGTCTTTTTATCGATTTAATGGGACCAAATAAAACTAAACAATTGCAAACTGTTTTGTCTTCTGCTTACAATAAGTCTTATAAATCTATCATGGAAGAATATGGAGCAGGAGGTTCTTCGCCTTTTCTTGCTTCGGCTCCTGATACTCTTTCACCGGGTATGCAAGGAATTTCTCCTAGATTTGCATCAGAAGCCGCTAAAAGTGCCTTTGTATCAGCGATTAGAGGAGATGCGAGTCCGGCTAAAATCGTCTTGCAAGGAAGTAAATCGGCTTGGGAGATAGCTAAAGCCTCTCCTATTGCTAGAATGTATGCAGGACTTATGAAGTCCATGCATGAAGGCTTTCGTTATCAAGCCTTTGCTACTAACTATGCAAAAGGTGCTCTAACTCAGGACGATATGGTTCTTCTGTCTTCGCAAGTACGCCGTCTTGCAGGAGATATTGGACAACAAGGAGGAGCAAAACTTATACAAGATTTAAACCATTCTGCTGTTTATGCGAACATTGCTTTGCAAACAACAGCAGAATTGGGACGTAAGCTTAAAAATCAGCCTATAACGACTATAGCTAACATCATGGGAACTATTACCATGTTGGCAGCATTTAGATATGGTAAGTTGGCAATTGATCCTGAATACAGAGAAGAACTGCGAAACAGAAGTGATAGCCAAACAGCTGCATCTTTTAAAACTTTTGGGGATTTGGCTGTAAACATTCCTCCTGAACTTCGTGTTATTTCTGCTCCAATTTTTGCAGCATTAGATCATGCTATGGGATTGCATGATATTAACGAAGATGGAAGTGATAATTTTAAAGTAGACGTTCTCAAAGGTATTGAAGCATGGATTGATGGTTCGGCTCAAACAGAAGATGCGAAAGCTTCCGTGTCTGAAAACATGAAAGCTTCTCTTGGATCAGTAATGCCTTATTCTCTTAGTTCGTTTCCGCTAATAAATGCTGGAGCATCTGCTATAGGATTTGATCTAGGGTTTAGCAAGTTTACTGGTCAACCCGAAACCATTCGTGAACAAACCAAAAGTCCTTTGTATGGTGAAGGAACTCTAACTAATGATGCTATGAAAGCTACTTGGCAAAATGTAATTACTAACATCATTGGTTCAGGAACTTTTGCTGCTGTTCGTGCAAGTCTAGATTACAACAGGGCGATTAAAGATAACGGCAAAGCAGAAAATGCTTTAAGAATTGCTCTTTCTCGTCTTACTGATCAACAAGCTTCTCAAAATGGACCATTTCAAGGAGTGTTCTATCGAAATTACGAAAAAATGCAAGGAGTAAATGATACAGAGGCCAGACTTTGGTATGAAAAAAGAAATGGATTGGAAACAGCCAAAACAATTCTTAATAAAGATTTTATGTCTATTTATACTAATAGCTTAAATCCTAAGTCTGCTCTTATGTCTCAATTGTCTCCTGAACAGTTGCTGATTAAGCAAGAAGATCTTTCAACTGCTAATTTACCTATTGCTCAAGTTTCTGCTCAACTCATTAAAGCATTGAATCCTATTCAAATGCATTTGGGACAGCTTCAACAACAAGTAACTGATATCCAAAATCAATCAGTTTCTACTCCCGAAACTTGGCAAAGTAAAGGAGGAAAAAAGCTTTCTACAATCGAAGAACGAAACAAACAAATCAATGAGATTAACGATGAACGTCGTTATTGGATCGGAGTGATGCTGAGAAACACGCAGCAAGCAGAAGATACAATTCGTTCTATGATTGGAGACAATAGTTTTACTTTCCAAAACTATGATCCTCAAAAGTACAGGACTATGCCCTATCCTCCCCAAGCAACCCAACCTCCACAATGATCAACCTCGGGCGCTTCGCATTCTTGTAATGTCGCGCCCGTTTTGTTCTGCCCACTTAGCTCGCTTTTTCTCATATTGTTCTTGTTTTGGATCTGTTTTAGGCCCTATTTCCAAATAACGCAAAACTGGTTTAACTCCTAAATATTCTGCAACCTTTCCGGTGATAGGTGTTTGTCCTGAGCGCATACGGCTTACATTCCCCGGAGTGACCCCTACGCGGT
>NZ_JADBVE010000234.1:0-5037 GCF_020245285.1 Microcystis sp. M31BS1 | reverse complement strand
GATAAGGGGGGTGCCGATCCCCCCTTAGTCCCCCCTTGATAAGGGGGGTGCCGATCCCCCCTTAGTCCCCCCTTGATAAGGGGGGTGCCGATCCCCCCTGCCCCCCTTGATAAGGGGGGTGCCGATAGGCGGGGGGATCCTCCTTGATAAGGGGGGTGTCTGATAATTTTTAACGCCTACATACTTATCGAAAAATTACTGGCTGATTATCCTATCAACTGGCCTTAGTCTGTGATTTCACTCACAGTGCTATTCCTGTATTCTCACAGTTTTCACTTGACCAAAAATTGATATTATTGTAGTAAAAGTAACCATTCTTAGATGGACTGGCTTATGAACAATCGTTTATACCTTCACCTGATGGCTAATAAGGAAAAGGGGTTTGCCTTGCCTCTTGCCGTGTTAATTGGACTCATCCTCATGGTGACAGGAATAACTATGATAATGCGCGCCCAAGGGGACCAATCGAAAGTAATTGCCCAAAAAGTCCGGGCTGATGCTTTAAGAAGTTCCGAAGTTGGAGTGGCTCGCGTGCAGGATCTACTCAATAGTGTTCGAGTTATGGCGAGGTTTAATAGTGATAGTAACTGTGATACTCACGGCTGTTGGAAAAACGCCGAAGTGGTTACTGATCCCAGTAACGATTTACAAAAACATTTAAAAAAATTAGTCGACGCCGCCCCCTCCTGTAGTAATCCCAACGATGCTGCTACCTTGACGGCAAAAATCGATGAATTAAGAGGTTTGAGCGCAGATAGATGGGTTGATCTCGGTAATAATCGTTATTATCGCGTGGTTGGATATGATTATAATCCTGTGTCCAGGCAGGGAGTTCTCACCCTCGAAGGACGTTCTCGCAAAAGTCCCGAAGAAGACCTAACTAACATTGCTATCAATAGAGATAGTGACGACAATGCCGCCTCCCGTAACCGTGTGGTGGTAACTATCCCTATTCTTGATGCCCCTCCCCTCGCATTTAACCGCACCACGGTCCCAGCTTTATGGATAAGTGAGGGAACGGCGGACGATGGTGCTAAATTTGAAGGGGATGTGGTGGAGGTTGTGGCGTGGCCAGAATGTGATATTAAGCAGGATAAGATTCCAACGCCCAGCACTGGAACCCCCCCCTACAAAGCACAAGTTGTCGGTGTGTTTTTCCCCAATTTACCGGAGACTCCCACCGGTATTCCAAGCCTAGGAGACCTTACCAGTTCTGAAACTTTTCCCAGAACGGGAGACACAGCATCTCCCAGCGGAGTGTACGAGTATATTGTTAATAATATCAACTTGGATGAGGAAGATGACGAGAAGATTACCATCACTGCGGGGTACCGGGTATTTTTCTATGTTCAAGGTAATATTAACGGTGCGATCGAACACAATTGTGGTGCTAAGCCTGACTGTAAACCGGGCAATCTACAAATTTATGCCTATAGTGAATCAGATTCCGCGAAAATTTGTCTGAGAGGAGACCAAAGACTACAAGCGTTTATCTTTGCTCCTCACTATTCCCTCGGTAACACTGGTAATGGTAATTTCTTCGGTGCTGCCTGGGGTAAAAATTGGGGCAAAATTTCAGACTGTGCCTCAACTAGCGGTGCTGTAGCTGTTACTCAAAGGGTAGAATGGACTGAATTAATCGAAGACCTGAGACCCCCATTTCCCCAACTTGGTGGTATTGACAATTGGTGTGAGGAACCCATTGATACTACGGGTACATCTCTGTGTGCGCCAACTGCTTCACCCTCTCCCAGTCCCTAAAAAAGTTTAGCTTATCGGGTTAATGAGGGGGGTTGAGGATTTCGGTTCAGGACAGGTTTTATTGGTGAAATCACAGCGATAAATTGCCGGTTTTTGCCAACTGAGGGGAATTTCCAGTAAATCCCTCGAACCGGTCATGGCTTGTCCCAGAAAGAGAGCCAGAGCGATACAATTGAGGATTGTATGGGCAATGCGCCAACGATGGGAGCGGTCTTTATAGATATCTTCGACAATGGCCAGAGAGAAAATCATCAGTATTGATGCCGCCATACCGATATAGTAGTGGGACCAGTACCATTGGTCCGAGAGTCGCCAGACCCCATCCTGAGAACCGATAATAATTAAACCGATGCCAGTCAAGGTGGCAAAAATTCCGCGCCAGAGAGCTTGTCTAGCGCGATAGAGACAGACCAAAGAGGCAATGGTGACAAAAAACATCAAAATCACAAAAATGACCTGAAAGGAGTCTAATTTTCCGTCTTTTTGTTGATCGACAAAACCATTAAAACCGTAAACGACCGAGTAAGCTAGTGCTAACAGGTTAACCCCTACCACTGTAGCCGTTAACCAGCGGCCTAAGCGTAGATGTTCCAGCCCGACCACTGGCGGAATTTTACTTTTATTTCCCGGGTTGGTTTCTAGGCGACGTTGACGGGTTTGCCAAGCAAAGTTAACTACGAGGCCGATAATAGGGAAAACGACCACTATCCCTAGGACAGGATGAATGAGAGCCAGAAAATCGACGAATTGCATATAAATATCCCGAAAATAGTCAGCAGAAAATCGTCAATAGTTGACAAGCTATAGCCTTGTTTTTTTTAGCTTATCGCAGATATCAGGAGCCGGTCGGCAAAAGGCAAAAGGCAGGAGATAGGGTGATAGGGTGATAGGGTTTTGGGGATTTCAGTTATCAGTTATCAGTTATCAGTTATCAGAGGCTCTCTTGGGTTTCGTGTGATAAGCAAAATTTATGGCTTTTCAAACGGTCTTTGGATAAGGCTTTCAGTGCTTACTTACCCAAGAAACTATCAAGAATACCCACATTTTCCCACAAAGTACAAGAGAGCCTTATCAGATGTGAGTTTTCAGTTCACTGATTACTGATTACTGTTTACTGATCACTGAAAAACCCACTTCCCATTTCGGACTAGGAACCTCTTTGATTATCGGCTAATCTAAAAGCAGCAATCCCTAGATTCAATCCTGACTATGAAACTACAAGAACTTTTGACAAATATCACTCCGGTTTCCCCGATTTCTTCTCCTATCGCTTCTATTACCGAGATTACAGGAATTTCCACCAATTCCCATGCTTGTCAACCGGGAGATCTATTTATCGGTTTACCCGGAACGCGGGTGGATGGCGGCGAATTTTGGCGTTCCGCTTTGGAAACCGGGGCCCTAGCGGCGATTATCTCCCCGGCAGCCGCCGCTAAATTTCCCCCCCCGGAGGATGCTTGCGTAATCGTTGTGGCAGATTTAGTTACTGCCACTGCCGCGATCGCTGCTAAATTTTATCATTATCCTGCCCAAACCCTAAAATTAATCGGTGTGACGGGAACCAACGGCAAAACCACCACCACCCATCTAATTGAATATTTTCTCAGCCAAGCAGGGATTCCCACCGCTTTATTCGGGACTCTTTACACCCGTTGGCAAGGATTCCAAGAAACCGCTAATCATACCACCCCTTTCGCTAACGAGTTACAAGCCAGTTTGGCCAAAGCGGTGAGCGCCGGCAATGAAATCGCCGTCATGGAAGTTAGTTCCCATGCACTGGCCCAGGGACGGGTACAGGGTTGTACTTTTCCCGTGACAGTGTTTACTAATCTCACCCGGGACCATCTCGATTATCACCTCGATATGGAGGATTATTTTGCCGCTAAAGCTAAATTATTTAGTACCGATTATCTGCAAGGTAAGGCGATTATTAACGTTGATGATGCCTATGGTCAACGTTTAGCGGCCTCCCTGTCTCCCCAACAGGTTTTAACCTATAGTGTGTCCGATGCTAGTGCCGATTTTTATACTAAGGATTTACAGTATCAACCCACGGGAGTGGAAGGGGTGATGGTGACTCCCCGAGGAGAAATAGCCTTTGCTTCTCCTCTAGTGGGTCAATATAATCTAGCTAACCTGTTAGCGGCGGTGGCGGCAGTGTTAGAATGTGGTGTAGATTTAGAGACAGTAATCGCCCAAATTCCCCAATTTTCAGGAGTACCGGGGCGGATGGAACGGGTTAGCACCGCTCCCGACCAAGATATCAGCGTCATTGTCGATTATGCCCATACTCCCGACAGTTTAGAGAATGTTTTAAAAGCTTCCCGGCCCTTTATTTCCGGTCGGATGATTTGTGTTTTTGGTTGTGGTGGCGATCGAGATCGGACAAAACGACCGTTAATGGGTAAAATAGCCGCAGAATTAGCAGATTTAGCCATAGTTACCTCCGATAACCCTCGCACAGAGTCTCCCGAACGAATCCTTGAGGATATTATCGCTGGCATTCCCCCAGAAATTACCGTGCAGGTAATTAGCGATCGCGCTTTGGCCATTGACACCGCTATTCAAACAGCACAACCGGGAGACGGAGTAATTATTGCGGGTAAAGGTCACGAAGATTATCAAATTTTGGGGACGGAAAAAATCCATTTCGATGACCGCGAACAGGCCCGGGCCGCTTTGATGAAAGGGAAAAAGTGATGAGGGATGATCAATTATCAAGAAAAGCTAACATTAGTTGACCGAAAATTTGGGTACAAGCCCCGCCATGCCCGCGCAGGGTCGGGCAGCTCCACCTTAAATATGTATTGTCAACTGGTTCTTCGTTACTTGGTATGGTTCGATAGGGGGGCATAAATCGACTAAATCCTTATCTGGCAAGAGACTTAATTGATTAGTTCGCTCTAGATAAAAACAATTAACAAAAATCGCTAAATGCCTTTCTATATAAGGGTTCCATCCCTTATAACCCCCGTCCATTGCATAACACAAACCGAAGAGCCTGTCAACTTAAGGAATTTTGTGTTAAGATGTCGATACTCGATCGAGCAATGTCAAAATGTTTGTACTAAAATACAAAGTTAAGCCAAAACCTAATCAAATAGAAGCCATTAATGAGGCAATACGGACAACCCAATTTGTTCGGAATAAAGTCCTGCGTTATTGGATGGATAATCGGGGTGTTGGCAAAACAGAGTTATTTCGGTACAACACAGCATTAAGGAAAGAGTTTAAATTTGTTGATGATTTAAACTCCCATGCTTGCCAGACTGCCGT
>NZ_JADBVE010000233.1:0-15577 GCF_020245285.1 Microcystis sp. M31BS1 | reverse complement strand
GTACGGGCGAAGCATTCGGATAGAAAATCTACGGTTTCACCGATAGGTTATTGCCCGAATGCTTCGCCCCTACAGGACGCGGGCCGATGAAGACGCAAGGTTTTGAACGACGATTCTCTCAAAATCTTGCACCTGTTTCGGGAGAAAAGCCCCAAAACCCTTACTTTGCCTACATTTCACATTTATTCAGCAAACCCTACTTACTGTCATCAAAAATGTCTAACTGCTGCAGAGAGGGGGAATTATCCGACTTAACCGGTTTAATTTTCTTAATTCCCTGACGCAAACCGATCGCAATTTTACTATGTTTTTCGATTTGACCCATCACCTGCATGGCACGATCGATCACAGAAGCTGGTAAACCGGCTAATCTTCCCGCTTCGATACCATAGGATTTATCCGCGCCTCCCGGTCGTACTTGGTGCAAAAATACTATCTCATGGGGTAATTCTTTGACTGTTACCTGATAATTAGCCACATTCTCTAAAATTGAAGCTAATTCGTTCAGTTCGTGGTAGTGAGTGGCGAAAATCGTCCGCGATTGCAGTACCGTGGCTAAATACTCCGCCACAGCCCAAGCTATGGATAAACCGTCAAAAGTGGCTGTACCCCGGCCAATTTCGTCTAATAATACTAATGATCTGTCTGTGGCGTGATTGAGAATATTGGCAGTTTCGTTCATTTCCACCATAAAGGTGGATTGGCCAGTAGCGAGGTCATCCACAGCCCCCACCCGGGTGAAAATGCGATCGCAGATGGAGATTTTGGCCGACTTTGCTGGGACAAAACTGCCGGTTTGGGCTAACAATTGAATTAATCCCACCTGTCGCAGATAACAACTTTTGCCACTAGCATTGGGACCAGTGAGAATAATCAAGTCAGGGTATTCTAAACCCTCCTGATTGCCCAAATTAATCGAATTCGGCACAAAAAAGCCAGCCCCAAGGGATTGTTCCACCACGGGATGACGACCATCTTTAATATCGATAAGACGACCATCCGCGATTTCTGGGCGACAATATCCCTGATAAACGGCGATTTCTGCCAATGCTGCCAACACATCCAAAGCGGCGACTTTTGTGGCCACTTCCCGGATTTCTGGGGAAAATTCGGCTACTTGACGGCGTAAATCGCTAAAAATCTCGTATTCTAATTTATTTAATTCATCTACTGCCGTCAGAATTATATTTTCTTTCTCCTTTAACTCGGTGGTGATATAACGTTCCTCATTGACTAAAGTTTGCTTACGCACATAATCTTTTGGGGCGAAATCGGCTTTACTGCGGGGTAAACTAATATAATAACCGAAAGTTTTGTTATAATTAACCTTAAGATTGCTAATCCCCGTTCTTTCTTTCTCTGTCGTCTCCAGATTCTTAAACCAATCGATTACTTCCTGATAGTCGCGCCGGAGGGCATCCAATTGGGCATCAATTCCCTCGCGAATCACCCCCCCTTCCTTCAGATGCAGCGGAGGAGATTCCACCAGATGCGCGATCACCTGCTGGCCTAATTTTTCCAAATCGGCGGGAATTTGCTGTAAAGCTTTCAAATAGGGCGAATTTCCCGAAGCAACCAAAGCCGCTAAATCGGCTAATTTGACTAAAGATGCCGCTAGGGAAAGTAAATCGCGGGCGTTAGCCGTTCCTGCGCCAACACGACCGCTTAAACGTTCTATATCGTAGATTTCCCTTAATTTTTGCCGAATATCTTGGCGCAGGGCGGGATTATCCTTTAACTCTTGGATAGTATCTTGACGGGCGCGAATACCGCGAGAATCTAAGAGCGGTTGCAGTAACCAACGACGTAAGGCGCGACTACCCATGGCCGTACAAGTACGATCGATCGCCCATAATAGAGAACCATAGAAGCTACCATCGCGCACCGTTTGGGTAATTTCAAGGTTACGACGGGTTTGCCCATCTAAAATCAAAAATTCGGAGATAGAGTAGGTTTTTAAAGGTTGTAGGGGGACTTGATTGGCTTTTTGGGTATCTTCAATGTATTCTAATAGGCCTCCGGCGGCGCGAATAGCAAGGGGTAAATGTTCGCAGCCCATCCCCTCTAGGGAACGCATTTTATAGGTGATTAGGAGACGATTTTTCGCTTCTGTGAGAGTAAAGATAGTTTGGGGACGGAGAGAATAACAAAAACTATCGGGTAAACAGGGGGGGAGATGGTCGGATTTTTCCCCGGGGCGCAAAATACGGTTTAAATCGGGGGCATTGATGGGAAAAAGGATTTCTGAGGGCTGTAAACGGCTTAATTCTAGGCTTAAAGCCGTTAAATCGCTGGCTTGGGTGGTGTAGAATTCTCCGGTGGAGATATCTGCATAGGCTAATCCCCAATTTTCTCCGGTGATCACCACTGCAGCCAGAAAATTATTCTTTTTTGCGTTTAACATTCCCTCATCGGTGAGGGTTCCGGGGGTGAGCAGTTTGGTGATAGCGCGTTCTACTAGCCGTTTTTCGGCGGCTGCTTCCGTCGAATCCTCTACTTGGTCACAAATCGCCACCGCATAGCCTTTTTCCACCAATAAACGACTATAGCGCTCTAGGGCGTGGTGGGGAACCCCGGTCATGGCGACTCTCCCAATCCCTTTACCTCCTTCCTTGCTGGTGAGAACTAATTCTAATTCTCTGGAGATAATCACCGCATCCTGAAAGAAACACTCGAAAAAATCGCCCACACGATAGAGTAAAAGAGCATTGGGATAGGTTTCTTTTACCTCCACATAATGCTGATACATGGGGGTGAGTTTATCGCGATCGAGTCCGCGATAATCACGATGGGGATCTTTATTGGTAGCCGGTGGTTCTAGGGGAAAATCCGAGGGGAGAGTCATGGGTCAAAGAAAGCTGGACAATGTTTTAATCAACTGTTCCCCTTGCTGCACCTTCCCCACTCCCCTAGGCTGAGAGTGGGTACTGATGCGGGTTAGTTCCATCAAAAATTGAACGGACAAAACCGATAAGCGATAACTGACAACTGAATTTAGATAGACACTTCGCTTAATTCGCGAGTGAGATGATCAAAGGGTTCAGCGATCAAAGAGGTGTCGGCAATACCCGCCTCACTAGCCATGGTTTGAATCATTTCGCTCATGATTTGGATACCGCGCACCGTCGGACCGATGGGAACCCCGAGGGAATTATAGGTTTCCCGCAGTCCTTGCAGTACCCGTTCATCTAGAACATTAGTATCGGCAGCCACCAGCGCATAACTGGCATAGCGGAGATAGTAATCCATATCCCGCAGACAGGCAGAATAACGACGGGTGGTGTAGGCATTACCCCCGGCGCGGATCAATTCGGGAACTTCTTCAAATAGACGAATCGCCGCCCCACGCACGAGCGCCGCCGAATTAGCGTTAATGAGGGCGGCGGCAGCTAGACGGGCAGTTCCCGAGGCAAAATATTGTTTAAGATTATCGATCGCATCTCGATCGAGATAACGTCCGGTGACATCGTATTTTCTAATCAGGCTAGTTACCGCGTCTCGCATTATTAAGTTTCTCCCAACAGCAATAAAGACATTTTTGAGTTTCGCTTTATTTATAATCTCACAGGGTTGAACTTCGGGGGACATCCCTAGTCTAACTCTCTTGCTTGTCTAACAATTTGTTGTTTTTTTGAGACATTTCTTTACATTTAAGGCATTGGCTGGACCGGCGCTGGGTGGCGGAATTATCCCTTATTAGTCGAGGTGGTGGACGAGGCACTCAAAATGACGAGATTATCCCGATGAATGATGGTTTCTGCGGCTATATAACCTAATAAACTGGCAATACGCTCGGAATGTTGACCTTTCACTCGATCGATCTCCTCACTACTATAATTAACAATTCCCCGGGCCAATTCCCGGCCTTCTTGATCGCACAATTGCACCGATTCGGAGGCGCTAAATTCCCCTGCCACTTTGGTAATCCCGGCCGCAAGGAGAGATTTTCCCCCCTGACAAATGGCTTGAATCGCCCCAGCATCGAGATAGATTTTACCCATAGGCAGTAGTCCGTAGGCGATCCAGCGTTTGCGGGCGTTATCACTGCGTTTTTGGGCCTCAAAACGGGTTCCGATCGCCTCTCCTGCCATAATTTTTAAGATATTACCGGGCTGCCGTCCCCTAGTAATCGCCATTTCTACCCCGGCGCTGGTGGCAATCCGGGCCGCCGCCAATTTCGTCGCCATACCCCCGGTCCCCCACTGACTGCCACTACTACCGGCATCGATCGATAGTTGCGCTAATTGCGCGGGAGTAACTCGGGCAATAGCCGCCGCTTCGGGAAATAGCCGCGGATCGGCACTGTAGAGGCGATCCACATCGGTGAGGATAAATAACCAGTCAGCCTCGATTAAACTGGCTACAAGGGCTGATAAAGTGTCATTATCGCCGAATTTTAACTCATCGATCGCCACCGTATCATTTTCGTTGACAATGGCAATCACCCCTAATTCAAACAAAGCCTGAAAGGTATTATAGGCGTTGACATAACAGGTGCGTTCCATCAATTCGGGACGGGTCAGCAAAATTTGGGCGATCGGTTGACCAAGACTGGTAAAGAGGTCATCATAGATCCGCATCAGACGACCTTGACCGACGGCGGCGATCGCTTGTTTGAGGGCGATTTTTTTCGGTCTTTCCTGTATTCCCAGACGACGGCAGCCCACCCCCACGGCCCCAGATGATACTAATACCACCCGATGACCGGCGGCACGCAACCGGGTGAGGACTTCCACTAAAGCGGCGATCGTGGATAGGGATAATTGGCCGGTTTCATTATCGGTCAAACTGGAAGTACCGATTTTGATCACTATGGTTTGGTTCATCGTCAAGGGGTGTGGGGTGTAGGGTGTGGGGTGTGGGGTGTGGGGTGTAGGGTGTAGGGTGTGGGGTGTAGGGTGTAGGGTGTGGGGTGTGGGGTGTAGGGTGTAGGGTGTGGGGTGTGGGGTGTAGGGTGTGGGGTGTGGGGTGTGGGGTGTGGGGAGAAACAATTCATAACTTGAGAGTTAATCACACTATTAAAAACGGATTTGGTATTAGATTTATTCAGCCAGCGCTAGATAGCCAAAGCTTTGATGGCAACTTTAATTAAAGTATAAAAACGGGTTTCAGTCACGTTGACTTCTCTAGCTTGTTGCCGATTTTTGCCTAATAAACCAATTCGCTGCCCTTTCTGCACGACTAAAATATCGCCCTGTTCATTTTTGATGCGAATCTCGTTTAAATCACCCCAAAAACTACATTGATACATTTTATCGGCGTGCATAAAAATTGCTTTTTTAATATTATTATTTTCTTGGGGTAATCGCACTCCCACTAATTCAATCTCTATGGTTGTATTACCATTCCAAGTATTTTCTTTGAGTTTATAGGCAATATCTAAACGAGTTGGTAAAGGACAATATTCGCCCCAACGCCATGCTAGGGCTTTAATTCTGGTATCATCCCTTTGAGCCAGCAATAATTTTAAATGATTTTTTCCGATAGTTTTCTGTTCCACTACTCGCACGTTAGGAGTCCAAAAAACTGGTAATTCATTGCCAATTCCCCAGGGTTGTAAACTATCAATTTGTTGAAAAAGTTGCAGGGTGATTTGTTTAAAATCAATGATAGTATCAATTTTAATTAAAGGTTTTAATTGTTCTATTTGTAAAATTTTGTGAGAAAATTGACTTAATCTTTGTTTAAATGCTAGTAAATTAGCTGTGGGTAAACTAAAACCCCCCGCCATTTTATGACCGCCAAATTTTCCTAGTAAATCTTGGCAAAATTGCAGAGCTTCAAAAACGTGAAATTCTTCAATTCCTCTGGCAGATCCGCGAATTTTACCCGCATCTTCTTCCTCGTAAGTACCGATAAAAACTGGCACTCCGTAGCGTTCCACTAAACGGGAAGCTACAATACCAATTACCCCATGATGCCAATCTTTTTCGACTAAGACTAAAACTCGATCTTTTTGCCAAAGAATTGGCGTTTCTTCCACTAATTTAATCGCTTCTTCTTCAATTTTTTCGCACAATTCTTGACGGGTACGATTAATTTGTTCGCACTGCATCGCTCTTTCTAAGGCAATTCCCGCCTCATCGGTGGTTAATAATTCAATAACTATCTGGGGATCACCAATTCTGCCAATGGCATTAATTCTCGGCCCCAATTTAAAGCCAATATCATCCGGTTGTAATTGCTTTTGTTCCTCGCTAATTCCCGCTATTTGCATCAGGGATTGAATCCCGACTAATTGGGATTTGGGTAATTTTCTTAAACCCCGTTTTAACCAGCGACGATTTACCCCAATTAATGGAGCTAAATCTGCTATAGTGCCTAGGGTAAATAATGCTAATAATGACTCGGTTAATCCCTGTAATTTACCCATTTTTTGGGCAGTTGTCACCGCTAAAATATAGGCGACTCCCACCCCCGCTAATCCCTGATAGGGAGAGTTAGGGGTTAATAATTTCGGGTTGAGAATAGCGGAGGCATTTGGTAAAATTGGCGGCAGATCGTGATGATCGGTGATAATAACTTTTAATCCTAATTCTATCGCTAGGGCGATCGGTTCGTGAGCGGAAATGCCATTATCAACGGTGAGAATCAATCCGACTCCCGATTCGGCAAATTCTTCGACAATGCGCTGATTAATTCCGTATCCCTCTTTCATGCGACTGGGTATGGCATGATTTACCCTAGCGCCGAGATGTCTCAAGGCTCTTAGCAGTAAAGATGTACTGGTCATGCCATCGGCATCGTAGTCCCCACAGATAGCAATTTTATCGCCGGAGGCGATCGCTTTTACTAATAAATTGACACTTTTTTCTAAGTCGGGAAATTCTCCCAGGGGAGAGGGTAGGATATCCGCTTCAGGATCTATATAAGTTTTAGCTAATTCGGGGGTATCAATACCGCGATTAATTAAGATAGTTGCTAATAAGGATGATAATCCCATTTCCCGCGCTAACCCCTCAATTTTTTCGGGATTAGTTGCGGCAATATACCAGCGTTGGATGGGATATTTATAGGGCATTTTTTGTTAAGTAAAAAGGTAGGGTGCGTTAGCACAGCGTAACGCACCAAAAACAGGTTTAAAAGCGGATTTGGATGGCCCCAGCAGCAGGTTGAAAGGGGAGATTACTATTATTAATTCTCAGGGGGGAAGCGGGTACTACCTGCACATTGGGGGTGGTGGGTTGACTTTCATTGGTACTCAGTAAAGTCAATTGATTAATACTAGGATTAATCGCAAATTGTTGGGTGATAACTCCCGACGGACAACAGGAAGGATCCCGGGGGAGAAATCTTCTCATGTTGACGGTGATCGTACCATCTTTAGCACTAAGATTATCGACAACTACTCGATCGGCTAACAGGACAGTATCAGTGTTAGTGGCAGTACCGTTATTATCGATCACTAGGGCTAAATAATGTAATTGCTGTTGATCTCTGGTAATCACTCTTAATACGACAATACCATCAGTCCTTTGATCATTATTATAGTCCCCCATCAAAGCTTCTCGACTGACTTGTACTCCTAAAATTTGTCCCTCGTTAGATTGAAAAATACCATCGCTGACAATTACGGAACCCCGATTGGGAATGTTATAGACGGTATTTCTTAAATTATCCACGCTCAGGGGTGTAGATTGGGCAAGTAAGGGCAGAGAATTGTTTAATAGTAAACTGATACCCAGGAGGATAGATTGAGGCAAAACTGCTAATTTAATCATGGTTGTAATGGATTGGGTATATTTTCTTGAGTATCGAATAACTGCACGTTATTAATGGTACAAACCATCCCCTGTTGTTCCGCTAATTTATCTCGCCATTGGCTTAATTGTTGTTGACCATTACTACCATTTAACCAGTAAACTGTCAAGAGGCCGAGGGTTTGTTCTGGTTCACAGGAAAAGCCGAGAGTTTTATCGGGTATGTCGGTATTTCCCTCACGACATTGCCAACCTTGTTTTTCAATTAATTCTTTCCAACCTTTCTCTTCTTTAGCAGCCACGGCAATGCGTTGATCCCCTCGATTACAAACCCAATTTTTCTGCTGGGTGGGATCATTCGGTAGATCACCAAGATTGGGGGAATTTTGCTTGATTGGGGGCAGCGAGGGGACTTGAGCATGAACGGAAAAAATCGGTAGTATTAAGAAAGTACCGATGAGCATTTTTAACAGTTTCATCCTTTAAAATTGCCATATTTAGGGATTTATGCCTTTAGAATATCACGTTTTTGAGATATAGATAAAATACTCTCTTAAGATATGTTTAAATCTTTAATTATGGTTTCGATCGCATCAAAGGAAAATTCTCCGGCTAACTGTTGTAAACCTTGGGCAAGGGTAGCATAATCGGGGGGAATTTCTGCGGTTAGGGCGATAATTTTTTCATCATCACATTCTCGCGCCGCTTGTTGCAATTGTCCAATCCAGACGGGACTTATTAATTTTAATAGGGATTGCAGGGAATCGAGGAAAACTGGCGAATAATTGGGCTGATTTGGCTCGTTATCGGCATAAATATATTTTAATCCTAAATATTCGCCCATTTTTTGCCAAATAACTTCTTCTCGGAAAGGTTTACGCACGAAATCATCACAACCAGCGGCAATAACCAAGGCGCGATCCTCTTCAAAAGCACTGGCAGTTAGGGCAATTATTACCGTTTTTCCGCGATTATCAGCCTCTAACCGCCGAATTTCCCTAGTTGCTTCGTAACCGTCTTTAACTGGCATTCTCATGTCCATCCAGATAAGATGAGGTTGCCATGCTTGCCAAATTGCGATCGCTTCTTGACCATTAGCCGCCTCTTGCACGGACAATCCTAGGGTAGTCAGGAGTTTCAGCAACAGTAAACGGCTTTCCGGTCGATCATCGACGACTAATATGCGATATTTAGGCTGATTTTCCGCTAAAGCGATAACTTTTGCCCTATTGGTTTCGGTTTTAATCTCATTTTCCCCCACTAAACCCACCTGAATATCAAAACTAAAAATACTTCCTTGACCCAGAATACTACTAACTCCGATCGCACCCCCCATCAACTCAACAAATTTTTTACTGATAGGTAAACCCAATCCTGTCCCCTGTTGGGATTTTCGTCCCGTTTCCGTTTGGTTAAAGGGTTGAAATAGCTTATAAATCTCCTCTGGAGCGATTCCTAGTCCTGTATCTTCAATTTCCCAGAGCAATCGCTGATAATCTTCTCTTTTCTCCCCTAATTTTACCCGGAGAGTCACCCCTCCCGACTCGGTAAACTTCAATCCGTTACTCAAGAGATTGATGAACACCTGTCGCAATTTACTTTCATCAGTACATATATATTGGGGCAGATCGGAGCTGCGATCAAAAATTAAGCTTAAAGCTTTTGCCTGCGCTTGTGGACGGAGCATTTCGGCAATATTATCTAAAAGAGCGTATAAATCGAAATTACTAGGGTTAAAAACCGTTCTTCCTGCTTCTATCTTCGACATTTCTAGAATATCGTTGATTAACTCTAATAAATGTTCCCCGCTACGATTGACAATTTCCAAATATTGGCGATATTCACTGCTGATGCTGCTATCCCGGGATATTAAGCGAGTAAAACCCAAGATAGCATTAAGCGGAGTGCGTAATTCATGGCTCATGTTAGCTAGAAACTCACTTTTAGCTTTATTTGCCTTAACTGCCGCTTCCTTAGCTTCTTTTAATTCTTTTTCCGCTTCATATCTACTTTGTGCGATCGCAATTAATTCTCCCAGCAAACGCACAAAGGTGACATCTTCCTTTGTCCATTGCTTTTCTGCACTTGCATCCAATCCCAGATAACCCACCGTTACCCCATAACTATCCCACATGGGAACGATTAAGAGACAGGGAGTAGGACTATGAGCGAGAATAGTTCTTTCAGGGATAGCAGTAGCGGGTAAATCGTCTAAAGAGTTCAGTTTAACTGGAATACCGTTTAATAATTGTTCCGAAAACCAAGGAAAGGTTTCCGTCGAGAGATTTTGTGATTGTTCCCGAATCGGGATAACTTGCGGATAGTCGGGGTGACAGTATTCATAAACCATACTCCACTGCTGACGACAGGTGGAATATTGAATAATGTAACAGTGAGCGCTCTGGGTAAATTGACAGAGCAGTTCTAGGGTATGATCGATCGCCAAGTGGATATCTTGAGAAATTAGTAATCTTGTCACCCGTGAGAGCAAATTATCGCGATGGGCCTGCATTTCTAGGGCTTTTTCCCGTTTTTTAGACTCTAGTTCCTCAAAATCACTCATAATCAGTTATCAGTTATCAGTTATCAGTTATCAGTTATCAGTTATCAGTTATCAGTTATCAGTTATCAGTTATCAGTTATCAGTTTCACTGAAAAAAGCTTCCCATCTGCTGTCTTCTGTCTCCCGACTCAAAAAACAGTAAACTTTTCCCCTATCATGTTCTATAGGAATTTTACCGAATCAATATGCTCAAATTATTAGCTTCTCTCCTTCTCTCCTGCTGTGTAGCCTTGGCTGTTTCCCTGTCACCGGCTGCTGCCATGGGAGTCTATGACCTCCCCATTTTAAGCTCTGGAGCGCCCACTTATGTAGTCGATCCTGTTTCGGCCATTAGTGCCGCTAACGAGGGAAAATTAAATAAAGACCTGAAAAATCTCGCCGAAAAAACTGGCCAAGAAGTGAGAATGGTGGTAGTCCGACGCTTGGATTACGGTCAAAAAATTGACAATTTAGCCGATGATATCCTGAGAGAATGGTATCCTAATCCTGAAGATCGGACTAATCAAACTATCATCGTCCTTGATACTTTAACCAATAAAACTGCGATTCGGGTTGCCGAGGAAGCAAAACCCCTATTAACCGATGCTATTGCTGATAGTATCCTCTCGGAAACTATGGCAGTTCCCCTCAAAGATGGGGGAAAATATAATCAAGCTTTACTCGATGCTAGTCGTCGTCTAACGGCGGTACTTTCTGGAGAAGCGGATCCCGGACCCCCAGAAGTAGCGACAATTAATATCGAAAGTACCTTTACTACCGCAGAAGAAACTGACGATAAAAATGCCACGATTTGGGTGATAGTTTTACTGGTTTTAGCCACAGTAATTCCCATGGTCACCTATTTTTGGTACGCTGGTTTTGGTCGCTAAATTAAATTAATGTTCTGGGACTGATACAGCTAAAATATTCCCACAGATAGTTCAATCTTCAGCCTGAATGAGCAAGATGAAGTAACTTCTAAGTGGGTGGTTGGAATTAAATATAAGATGAACGTAGGTTGGGTTGAAGCATGAAACCCAACGCCCTACAAATAATTGTGCCTACCTACTTAGTAGATTTTAGTTGTATCAGTTCACCCCATTTGCTTAACCTTAATAACTAATGTCTAGACTGGTGAATCAATTACAATCCTATTATCGAGAGGAGGAAGGAACTTACTTAATTGAAATTAAACTTAATCAGTTACAGCAAGTCTTTAATTCTCTCGATCCTTCGCCATTTTTAGATAGAGATTTAGACGATAATGCCGAAAATTATATTATTAACTCTGTGGATGAATTTCCCCTAAATACCCCCCTTAAATTAGTCTTTTATCTTCCCAGTACAGAACAAAACACCGCCCGACATCTGTTACCCTCAGCTTTACATAATTATTTTGACTATCGCCAACAGGGAGAACAAAGAAAATTACGCACAATTTGGCGACAGGGACGCATATCTTTGATAATTGGTCTCTCCTTTCTTTTTGTTTGTTTGAGTCTCAGCGAATTAATTGGTCGTTTTGGCAGCGATACATTTATTCACTTCTTAGAAGAAGGACTATTAATTAGTGGTTGGGTGGCTCTCTGGCGACCTTTAGAAATTTTTCTTTACGAATGGTGGCCCGTCAGTCATCAACAAAAGATTTTTGCTAAACTGGCCTACATCCCCATTGAAATTCGTCTATTAGAGGAACCATCCACCCCGGACTCTTTTCGATAGCTCTAATCCTGCCGATGGCTTGTGTTCAAAGTTACAAAGCTTTTATTTGAAGCAGTTTACAATAAAAAAAATCCGTACAAAGCTTATCGGTTTTCAGCTTGGCTATTACTTTCTCCTCAAACTTTTAACCAAGTAGTCAGGCCTAACTTTTTTCAGTCTGGCGATTATTGGCGTTTCATCTCTACCAATCCTGACAAAATTTCATCTAGATAGGAGGACTAATGTTAATCCATGTTGGTTATGAATTTGGCTTTGATACACCCTTACCCGTGGTCATGTTGTTAAAACTTTATCTACACCCCTCAATTTTAGATCAAGTGAGACAATCGGAAAACTTGCGGGTGGAACCGGCAACAAAAATAGAAGAATTTTTAGATAGCTTCGGTAATCGAACCAGTCGTCTAATTTTACCCGCCGGACAGATTCGCATTCACAATGAAGCAGTTATCGAGAATGAATGGAAACCGGATATAGTTAATGGGAATGCCCAAGAAATTCCTCTAGCAGAGTTACCAACCCAAGTTTTTCCCTACCTAATGAGTAGCCGTTATTGTGAAGTGGATTTGCTTTCGGAAATTGCCTGGGAACTTTTCGGACAAACTCCCCCCGGTTGGGCAAGGGTACAAGCGGTTTGTGATTGGGTTCATAGTCACATTCGTTTTGGTTACGAATACGCGCGGGTGACGAAAACCGCCTATGATGTCTATCGGGAAAGAACGGGGGTTTGTCGCGATTTTAATCACCTAGCTTTGACTTTTTGCCGTTGCCTAAATATTCCCGCTCGTTATGCCTCCGGCTATCTCGGAGATATCGGTATTTCTCCCCAACCTCTACCGATGGATTTTAGTGCTTGGTTTGAAGTCTATTTAGACCATCAATGGTACACTTTTGATGCTCGTCATAACACCCCCAGAATCGGGCGAATTTTAATGACTCGCGGCTCAGATGCCGTTGATGCTGCCCTAACAACTTCTTTTGGTCAAGTAAATTTAACAAAATTTAAAGTATGGACGATCGATGTTTCCCACCTTTATGCTTAATCAGAGTAAGTAGTCGTGCAAAATTAATTTCCTAGTCGAGACAGGAGAGAGGAGAAGGGAGACAGGAGAGAGGAGACGGGAGACGGGAGACGGGATACAGCTATTAGGGATCGGATTTGAGTTTTCAGTTCACTGTTTACTGATCACAGCAGAAGTCTGACGGAGTAGTGGCTTAGATGTGTAATTAATTGTGCTTAGATACTTACAGCTAGATTAGTAACTTTATATGTAAGAAAAAGACCATGATTAAACCCGAATTATTTGACCTTGTTGAATTATTAGTTGACTTGCCTGAATATAACTTAAGAATGGGAGAACAAGGGACAATCGTTGAAGACTACAATGATGGTTGTTACGAAATTGAATTTAGTAATGATCGAGGGGAAACTATAGCCCTTTGTCCTCTCCCAATACAGCAATTTATTATCCTCTGGAAAGCTAAGAGCAAAACGTGGTTATCTTTAACAGAAAAGCTAACAGCTTTAATTGATAAATTACCCAAGGAAAAGCAAGAAAAAATTTTAGATTTCACTCGCTTTTTACTAGACTTTCCCGTTGACAAGAGGCCATAACCTGTGCTGTCTGCTCTGCCCCCTTACTGGGTACAAAAATTGAGTAAATCTCTAATACACGACTTGGCAAATTTTCCTCAAAAAGGGAATAAGGGTGTAAAATAGAGGAAAAGCGAGAAAGAGTGGGCATAATGCTGCTCTTATCGATAATATTGCCAATAGTGAACCAATTCCTCTCTAAGTATCGAATCTAAGTATCGAAGCCTATTTGAGCGCAAGAAGGGATTTGAGCAGGTGCGTAGCTACATACAGGGGTGTAGATGTACTCTATGCTTGCAATTTTACCAAGTCGCCCCTTCAACCGAATCGCCCGAATCTCTATTTCTCTAAGCCTGTCAGGGTAATGCTTTCAGCCAATCCTTAAAAAAGTATCAAGAAAATATCATTTTTAAAATAGGAGGATGTTCTCCCATCGCGTATAATATTTGACGCAGATTAACTAATCCTTTTCGGTTCAAACGCAAAATTTTTACTGTTACTCTGCCGATAGAAGTTAATCCAATAATCAAAGTATAATCATTACTCCAAGCAAAATGATCTGACCAATTTTGTTGTCTGGGATTATAAAGAGAGACTATTTCCCCACTAACGGGATCTGTTCCTTCTGTTTTATTATATTTATGATTGTTGCATCCTTGGCACGCTAAAGCTAAGTTATCTAAATGAGTGTGACCTCCTTTACTCAGAGGATAAATATGTTCGACAGAGAAGCCTTGAGTGGCAAACTTTTCTTGAGAATAGCAATATTCACAACAATTATCTGCCCTCGCTTTAACCACTTCTTTGAGTCGAGTTGTCAGTTTATTTTCAGTCATTAACGATGGGTTTGATGCTAAGTTGTGTCATTAAATCCGTTAAGGATATTTGACGTAATTGGGCTAATTGGGCTAGATATTCTAGACATTGTGTTTGGTGAATTTCCATTTGATCGCTCAATTCGAGTAATTCTTGGTACTCTTGGTCTGTTAAATTTTCTTCATTTCTCTTGTTGATTAAAAGTTGATAACGGCCTTGATTATCTTGAGAAAGACCTTGATTAATTTTTAATAATAATTCGGTTTCATCTTTTGATAAACTAGGGGCATGATGTTTCGCTTTTAGCGCAATTATATCTTGAAAAAAACCTTCTAATTCAGATAAGCTTAACTGTTCGACGGCTTCTAGTAAGTCTTCTTTAGATAGTTGGGCTTGAATTTTTATGGTAGGCATTTTCTATGACCTGTTTTATGAAGATCGTCTCTTATTATGTATGATACCCATTATTTCACCCCCATCTAGGGGAATGGCATAAGTTCTAGTTACAATTTCTCCCATTCATCTTTAGAAATTTGAGCTTGTTTTAGAATTCTACTGAGTAAATTAATACTAATATCTGACTGATGAGGATTGGGAAGACGGACTCTTAAGCCATTTTTTTCCATAAATTGGTGTCTTTTCCCTGTGTAGGAACCTTGAAATCCTGCTTTATGCAAAGCTGAAATTAAATTAGAACGAGAAGTTGCACCAAAATAAGGCATGATTCAACTTAGATAAATGTTAGGCGACTAAATCTATTTTTAAAGATAAACCGTCAAATTCTGGCAATTGATGACCTAATTTAATTGCCAATAATATCCATTCTTCTAAGACTTCTAAGAGTTCCCGACGACAAGCTTCTAGGGTTTCTCCGGTTGCCCAAACTCCCGGAGCATTGGGAATGTTGCCATAAAATCCCTCATTATCCTCTAAAAGTTCATAATGGGCTGTTTCCATCGCTTTATTAAGATATTCTTGGATCATAGCTTTCTTTGATTGATTATTTCGTTTTTTCCCAGTATGACATAGTAATTTATCCCTTTGAGCGATCGCTCCTTCAACCGAATCGCCCGCTCCTCTGTTTCTCAAAGCCTTTCAGGGCAATGCTTTCAGCCAATCCTTAAAGAAAGTATTAAGAAAACGGGAAGGGGGGAAAAAAATTATGATGGGAGCATCATTCTTTTACCATAACTTAGGCTCAAAGCC